>CAYMHX010000037.1:0-14230 GCA_964390325.1 uncultured Roseburia sp.
CACTCTAAAGTACGAACCGGAATATCTAAGCTTCTGAATAAATCTACTGTATTTTTCCATAAGACATCATAGTATTTTGGAGATTCTTCCGGCTTACATACTACGATCATTTCCTGTTTCTCAAACTGGTGAATACGGTAAACACCACGTTCTTCGATACCGTGTGCACCTTTTTCTTTACGGAAACATGGTGAGTAAGAAGTCAATGTATATGGAAGTTTCTCTTCTTCATTCAAAGTATCAATGAATTTACCAATCATAGAATGCTCAGAAGTACCGATTAAGTAAAGGTCTTCTCCTTCAATTTTATACATCATTGCATCCATTTCTTCAAAGCTCATAACGCCTGTTACTACGTTAGAACGAATCATGAAAGGTGGAATACAGTAAGTAAATCCACGGTCAATCATAAAGTCTCTTGCATAAGAAATCACTGCAGAATGAAGTCTTGCAATATCGCCCATTAAATAGTAGAAACCATTTCCTGCCACTTTTCCTGCTGCTTCCATATCAATACCATCAAATTTATCCATAATTTCTGTATGGTATGGAATATCAAAATCAGGAACTACAGGTTCGCCGTATTTTTCGATTTCTACATTACAGCTATCATCTTTGCCAATCGGTACAGATGGGTCAATGATGTTTGGAATGGTCATCATAATCTTTGTTACTTTTTCATTTAATTCTCTTTCTAAAACTTCTAATTCAGCAAGACGGGCTGCATTTGCACTAACCTGCTGTTTTACTGCTTCTGCTTCTTCTTTTTTGCCCTGACCCATTAACGCACCAATTTGTTTAGAAAGCTTATTTCTGCTGGCACGAATTTCATCTGCTTCCTGTTTGGTCTTTCTTGCCTGTGCATCCAGTTCAATTACCTCATCTACTAATGGTAATTTGTGGTCCTGGAATTTCTTTTTAATGTTTTCTTTTACTACTTCTGGATTTTCTCTTAAAAATCTTAAATCAATCATACAATCCTCCTTGTTTTTTTCGAGAACATCGCACCGAATACGGTCGCTTTGCGACATATTTCTTCTTCGTGTGAGTGTGCATCCTCACGGAGTGTTTTTTCTATAGGAAAATCGTAACTATTCAGTAGGTCTGTGCATTTACTGAACAGTTACGATGCAAAAATCCATTTTAAATTGCCTTTGGCAATGGGATTTTTGCACTCTCGTATCTCTTTCTCACGGTCTATGCAGTAAATGCACACACCTACTGAATAGTTACATATTTTTTCATAAAAATTATTTGACCTCTTTTGCGCAGGATAAGGGGTGCGAGCCCTGTGGCTTTCACCACTGACTCCGAAAGTGGAAAGATTTTTCTTCTGTATCAGCTTACACCAGCCGCTGACTCTCTGTGACAGTTTCCAAATCGTAGCTTTCATCATTGCCAAATTTGTAGTTATTATACCCTTATTGTGAGCAAAATGCAAGGTAAATATTATTACGCTTTTTCATAAAATAAATCTATCAAAATCTTATTCACTCCCTGCTGGTCTAAATAAAATTCTTCGTAATTCTCATTCCGTATAATTTCTCCAGGTAATGTATACATATTTTTTTCACTAAAAGAACAATCTATCACTTCTGTTAATATATGCAGCATTTCATCCGTAGAAATAGAAGTCACCATATGGTCACGAAGTTTTTCCAATATCCGAAATGGCAGCATTATATCTTCTTTTACCAGACCAATTGCTTTTTCATAAAATGCCATAACATATTGTTTGGTTCGATGGATTCTACTATATGCACTTCCAGACTCTTGTTTATCTCGTTCCCTCAGATAATTCTCCAAAATATCTCCATACAAGTGAACTGTTGCACCTTTCTCAAACAATGGATTATATAAGGTATAATCCTCATCCATCGTAATATCTACACCACCAACTTCATCGTTAATCAATCGTAAACTCTTTACATTAATAGCTACATATCCATGAATTGGAATATTTCCCAAAAGTTTCGACACCTGCATTGCAGTAAGCGAAGCACTTAAATCCTGTCCATCACCATAGGCATATTGTAAGGTAATCTGTCCCTCTGTCTGTCCACAGTAGTCACCATTTCCATTATATTTTTCCAAAGTTACCATGGTATCTCTTGGAATGGAAATCATATGAATTTCACGGGTATCCAAATCAATCGTTAATAAAATCAACACATCTCCCTGACCAATACTTCCTGTATCTGCATCGCGATATGCCATTCCTTCTCTTTTATCTACGCCAATACACATAATATTAATCCGATTATCTCTGTAAACATATTCTTTTTCACCGTATAAAACCTCTTTATAGGAATCTTCTCCATTCGTTTTTGCCACCAAATTCTTCCCCATATTTATTTTTCCCACTTGGCATGCAATCACAAAAGCCACTCCGCCTATTGCTAAAATTCCCAATAGAACCAAAATTACTTTTCCTAATACTTTTGCATATTTCTTCATAAATAAAATCCTTTCATATATTAATCCCGATTTGTCTTCGTAGCAAAGACAATTTTGTGCAATATTTTAGATTTGCTATTTATAGGAATAAAATTTTTATAACTATTCAGAACCAAGCTCCTGCTTTTTCTGAAACTCATCTTGACTCTGAATAGTTATAAAAAGAGAGGATGAACCTCACTATAACTTATTAAGTATAGATTCAGAACATCCTCTTTTCAACCACACATTTTATTTAACTATTATTTTGCTCTGCGTTTTCCGTAAACAACTCCACCTAAAGCAATTACGCCAATCATAGCAACATATAATGCCATATTTGCTTCACCTGTCTTTGGAGATGTTGTTCCTGTTGTATTGTCTGTTGAAGCACCTGTTGTATTATCACCACCAGCTACAACTGGGTCATAATCAACAGTAACACGAACCGGGCAATAAGAATCACTTGTTACTGCTGCATAATTTTCATTATGGAATTTACCTGTTACAGCACTCCATACATTGTTCTTATAAACATAAGCTTTTACAACTGCATTTTCTGTTAAAGGAATTGGAACTAAAATTGTACCTTCTGTATCATCTGGAACCCAGATATCAGCATATGCATCTACACCACCTGCTAATAAAGACTTACCAGCTGCTAAGATTACTTCTAATTCTTCTGCTGTATATACATCTTCTAAGTTCTTTGCTCCGATAGGTTTGCCATCTAAGCCTACTACTTTGTTAGGGTCTACAGCTACTTTTGTAGGACCTGTTACGTCATTGTCACTAGTGTTGTTGTCACCTGTGTTGTTGTCACCTGTGTTGTTGTCATCTGTGTTGTTGTCACCTGTGTTGTTGTCATCTGAATTATCAATTGTTGGGCTGTCAATTGAGTTATCAATAGATGGGCTATCTGTTGAATTATCAATTACAGGGCTGTTAATTAAAGAAAATCCTTTGTTTGATGCAACTACGGTAGTAATCATACCTAAGCAAAGAACTGCTGCTAATATGAAACTAAGTGCTTTTTTCATTTTCATTCTCCTCCAATATTTGTAAAATTTGTGCGGTCTTTTGTTTAGAATCATTCGCCTTCTTACCAATAAATTCCAAACTCTACAACAGACTTTACTCCTTTTATTTATCTTTGTCAATATTTTATACCTGTCATTTTATTTTTTTGTAAAAAATATACAAAACTAAAAACTTTAAATTGTAAACTTTCATACGTTAATGTAACAATACATATCCCATAAAAAAGCCAAAAAACGAATATACAGAAATTCTACTGATGTATTTATTTCAGAAAAATATTTTTTGTTTTTGTGCAATATTCTAAATCTGTTGGATTATGATAAAACAAAAATCCCTGCAACCGCCGGGATTTATGCTTATCTTTGATTTTTCTTAATGACAGCTATGATTTCCACATCCATGGTTTCCACAATTTCCATGATGCTCATGTCCTTCTCCATGTTCAACTTGCTTTCATACTCTCTCGAATTACCCGCATTACATTTCCATAAGCTATTTTTTCAATCACATCATCACCTATCTTTCTGCGATGCAATTCATCAAAAAACAGACTCATCTGCGTACAATCTTTTATTTCAAATTCACCGTCAATACCATCAAAATCTGTTCCAATTCCAACACATTCCACACCACCGACTTTGATAAAATGCTCTACATGGTCACACATTCGACTCACACGGCTTTTCTTGTCATTTAAGTCCCAATTTAAAAAAGTCGGTTCAAAATTAATCCCTGCAACGCCGCCTTTTTCTGCGAGTATACGAATCATATCATCTGTCAGATTTCTGGTAGAAGGGGAGAGTTCTCTGCAATTAGAATGCGATGCTACAAATGGCTTTTTTGAATATTCTGCCACATCATAAAAACCTCCATCTGACAAATGTGATACATCTATGATAATTCCCAGTTCATTCATATAGGGAATGGCTTCTTTTCCAAATTCCGTCAGTCCCAACTGCATCAAATTTCTATCCGAAGAATGATTTTGTCCAAAACAATTCGGGTCATTCCAAGTCAAGGTCATCAATCCTACACCCATATCATGAAATTTTTTTAAATGTTTCATTTGACCGCGTACAGCATAACCATTTTCCATGGTCAAAAAGGCTGACATTTTTCCACTATGCAGATTGTTTTGCATCTGCTCATAAGACTGTGCAAATGCCATTCGGTTTTCATTTTCTTTTAAAGTGTTAAAAAAAATATGATGCATTTTTTCTAAAAGCACCTCATGTTCCGGCATTTCATCCAAACCATACCATTTTGGCACATTCCTCTGTGGAACAAACATAGCAAAAAACTGTGCCATCGTATCGGCATATATTAGCCGATTTACATCTGTCATAGAATATTGTAATTCCGTAATCGTTTCTTTATGCTGTGCCATTCCAATTCCTAATGTATCGCAATGCATATCTATATATTTCACCATATACTACTCCAAATATTTTTCCTCAAATTCATTTACAGGCATTGGTTTGCCAAAATAATAGCCCTGTATGGTATGTACATTTGCATTTTTGATAATCTCCACCTGTTCTGCGGATTCTACACCTTCAATACAGGTTCTCACACCGATGGCATTTGCCAGCTCTGTTACCATTTTTACAAAAGAATTGGAAAAATCATCTTTTCCCAAACCATCTGTGAAACATTTATCAATCTTAATAATATCAATTGGCATTTCACGAATGTGATTTAACGAAGAATAACCTGTTCCAAAATCATCCAGTGCCACTTCCACACCCAGATTTTTAATATCTGCTAAAATCTGCTTCATTCGTTTGATATCGTTTACCGCAAGACTTTCTGTGATTTCCAAATGCAAATGCTTTGGAATAATCCCTGTTTCTCTAATTACTTCTGCTACTACTTCCACAATATCTGGCTGTAAAAGCTGAACAACTGATAAATTCACATTAATTGTAAAATCAGGTTTTCCATTATCATTCCAATATTTACAACACTTGCAGGCTTCTCTTAATATATGCGTACCAATTGGAATAATTAACCCTAAATACTCTGCCAGCGAAATAAAATCTCCGGGTGATACATAACCAAGCTCTGCCGAATGCCAGCGCACTAACGCTTCTGCACCGATACAAGGCATTCCCTCTTTGGAAACATCTACAATCGGCTGACAGAAGATTTCAAATTCTTCAATACGGCTCTGTGTTGCATTTCGCATATGCTTTTCCAAATCCAAACGTTTATAAGAACCGATATCCTGATTTTCATCGTAATAAAAGACACGATTTTTGCCTGCTTCTTTCGCATTAAATAATGCTACATCTGCCTTTTTAATCAATTCATCAAAATGCTGTCCTTCTGCCGGAAAACGCACTACACTCATACTCATAGTACAGTAATATTCTTTTCCTTTTAAATGCCATGCTTTTCCAAAAAGCTTCTTCATCTGTTCAATCATTTCATGCAACATTCCATAATTTTCATGCTGTACAATGACCACAAACTCATCCCCGCCTACACGATAGCAATGCTCCTCCACATTTGGAATTTGGCATAAGTGCTTGGCTATCGTCTGAAGCAGGGCATCTCCATATTGATGTCCCAAGCCATCATTAATATGTTTAAAATCATCTAAATCAATATATAAAATCGCACCCTCTGTCCCAAGCTCAATGGCTTCTTCTAAACAGCGTTCCAAATCCTGTTCACAGCGCATACGGTTATACAGACCTGTCAAATAATCATGACTTGCCTGCTTTTCCATTTTTTTCTGATAGAAACGCTTTGCCGATATATCAAAAAGTGCACATAATCTGGCATCCTTTCCATCTATCCATTCAACCGGTTTTATCTGAAGTGCAATCCATTTGTCTAATTTTTCACAATAAAACTCCTGATACGGTTCGTTTGTTTCATCCAAAGTATGAATATAAGAATTCACATCTTCTTCTGAAATCATCGTTCCAAATATTTCTTTATACTTCCTATTTGTAAAAAGTACTTCTTTGGTATCTGCACTTTTTACATAAATTCCACAACCTACATATTCTAAAATCGTTTCCACAGAACTTCGCAAGCCTGCAAGAGAATGTTTCACCTCACGTTTTGCTAAAATACTCTGTATGACCCGTTTTACATCCTTTAAAAACTTCTCCTCCTCTGTGCTCCATATCCTTTCCTGCTTCCGTTCCCAAAAGCACAGATACATAGGGGTCTTATCTTCTGATGTAATTGGCAAAAATACTCCTGCCTTTAACTTTCTCTGTTCAAAAAACATATGCATTTCTTCTGTTTTCATTGAATTTGAAGAAATCATATGCTCTCTGCCATCAAAAAACGGCAACTCTGTTTTTGGAATATTCTGCATACTTTCTATGACAGAATCTTTCTCGCTTTCCGCATACTCACATATCACATCAGCCAAATCTCCATGCGAAGTTTCTTTTACCAAAATGCTATTTGTTATCTTTAAATGCTCTCCAACACTTCTTAATATTTCGTCTGCAATTTTACTAAATTCTTCTTCAGAATCCAATTGATTCATCGCAGATGTCAACACTGCATTTCTGCGGAGTTTTGCTTCCATCTTATTTTCTGCTGCACGACTCACTGCAAATGCTTCCTGTGCTAAATGTTCTCCCTGTTTTACCGTAAATAACTGTTTTGAAATCATTTCCAGAAATTGAACGGACTTATGAAACTGTTCTTCTGTTGTGCATTTCATATACGTTGGAACTTCCTCTATTCCCTCTATAATTCCAATTGCAATCCAGTTTGCAACAATTTCTCCATTGACACGAACCGCTATTCCATTCATCCTTGTCAATTCCTGTCCACAGTCTACTTCGACTACATTTTGTGCATTGCTATTTACCAGCTCGCCTAAGAGTCTTACATGCATATCCATATCTACCTTACTATGGAGATAGGCAAGTTCTTCTTTGGAACCATACGCTTTGGTAATAACTCCGTATTTTTTACTGATACAGGCTAAATATAAATTATGTGCATCACAAAAATGGTCTTGTAAATCCTGCATCATTGCAGGGTCTACAATCCCCAACGTTACTTTTCCTTTTTTTTCTTCCCGTTTTCTGATTGAAAAAGCCATTTTATGTTACCTCATATGTAACTATTCAGTACTTCATAGTTACAATGCAAAAATTTATTAAAAATTGTTACACAATAGAATTTTTGCACTCTTGAATCACCTTCTTTTGCTCAAAACAGCAAATGTTTTGAGCTGCTCTAAATAGTTACCTTTTTTCAATAATATATAAGAAAAACTGTTCTTTTTTCCGTATGTTAAACTCCTGCACTAAACGGTAATTTCCTTGTAATCTCAAATGTTTTTTTACAAATCCCACTTCATTTGTATACATAATAATTTTTCCATCTTTTGCCAAAAGCGAATTTGCTTTTTTAAAGAAAGCACCAAAAAAAGCATCCATTTCCTCTTTTGTCTTTTTTCCTCTCACAGGCATATTTGTAATAATTTCATCAAATAAATAGTCATGCTTAAAATCCAAAAAATCACGATGGATAAAATGAATTCTTTCGCCTGCCAAAGTGGCATTTTCCCTTGCACCTGCAATCGCCTCGCCAAAAACATCAATCGCATACATTTCTCTGGCAGGTACACAGATATCACGCTCAATTAACATCGTTCCTACACCGCAACAAGGGTCTAACACCTGTGCATATTCCTTCAAATATGGCTTTGCAAGACGCATCATCATTGCTGCTGTGGCAGGATGAATCGACATCGCAATGGCATTTTTACGATAAGAAAAACGCTTCATTGGAATGGTCCTCAATCTCAAAAATGCTCCATATCCACCTTCTTTTAAAGCAAGTAAACGGATTTCCACTTCATATTCCTTTGTTCCATTGATAAGCTGATAAGCAGAATATTGCTCTAATGCCATCGCCAGTTTCTTTGCATACTCAGTCTGTGGTTTTTGTGCTTTTACTTCCAGACGAAAATAAAATGGTGCTGCTTCTTTATGACACTCCTGCAAAAATGCAAACATTCCACTCTCCCAAAGCTGTTTCGCTGCTTCTTTTGGCTGTTCTGATAATACTTCCTCTTTTAATAGTGGAAATAACAACTCTCTATACGTTCTAAGCTTTGTAAATGGAAGAACTTCTTTGGTATAAACCTGCACTCCTAATGGATGAAGCTCTGCCTTACGTTTGATAGTTGCCGAAAGCTCTGCTACTTCTTCTAACGTTACTTCTCTTTGCTCTCTATTTGAAGCCAAAAGCAAGTTATGTGGATTTTCAAATCCTTGAAATGTATGTTTTGGCATACCTTCTATTGCAGTAATCATGGCTGTCAGTTCATGCAATTCCTCACCAATATGCTTTTTGTCTTCTTCAGAAATTTCCTGTGCCAAAAGCTTAGCCTTTTTTTCTTTAAAATAATCCAATAATTCTTTATTATCCAGTTTAGAAATGGCTGTCAGATAAGCACTTTTTACAAAAAGTGTCGTTTCTTTTTCATAAGCCTCTTTTAAAACCTGTAGAGCATTCTGCTGTTTTAAATCACCCAATAATAAAGCTGCATTCTTTCTGGTTTTTGCATCTTCATGCTCTAAAAATGCAATAATAATTTCACCATTTCCGATAAGAGTTTTTAATTCTGTTAAAGCAGACGCTTCCTTTAACTCTGCTCTCAGCTTACTTAATATTCCTCTTGGGTCATCTCTTTCGACTAATTTTTTAAATAATTCTTTTACCATGCTCATTTTTACCCTTAAAGTAATCCTCACTATATATCCCAGACTTCTGAAAAATCTTGTAACTATTCAGTACCTTCCAGTTACGATGCAAAAATCCATTTAAAATTGCCTTTGATAATGGGATTTTTGCACTACTGAATAGTTACAAAATCTTCTACTTTTTTCTTACTCCATATGCAGCACAATTTTTCCTAGTTCAATTGTTTTATGCATATCAATAATTCTCTGATTTTCAGAACCCCGAAATTTAATTGATAAATTCTTCTTTTCTAAGAGAAACGGACCATCTACCACGACATCACAGGCTCTTAAAAAAACCTCCGTCGCTTCACACCATGCTCTGCCCCCTTCTTTAAAATCTTCTAACAAATAACCTGTATACATCCAAACTGTTTTCCCTGGAAGCTCCTGTTTGATACGGTGCAAAAACGGAAGTAATGCTAT
This sequence comes from uncultured Roseburia sp., assembly GCA_964390325.1. Classification (GTDB taxonomy): domain Bacteria; phylum Bacillota; class Clostridia; order Lachnospirales; family Lachnospiraceae; genus Roseburia. Next base: position 9,636 of record CAYMHX010000037.1, read on the forward strand.
TTGATTTTCTACTTCTCCAGGGTCTCCTCCAAGCAATGTAATTCCTGCCATGTAATCAGGCTTCATTGCTTCGATAATTTGGTCTTCTACCTCTTTCGTAAAGAGAGTTCCATGACAAAAATCCCACGTTTCTTCATTAAAACATCCCTTACAATGATGTCTGCACCCAGATACAAACAAAGATACTCTGACACCTGTACCATTTTCAATGGAATACATTTTTATTCCTGAATAATGCATAGACTCTCCTTATATATATTTATAATTTCTATTGTAACTATTCAGTACCTTCATAGTTACAATGCAAAAATCTATTAAAAATTGCTTGCACAATGAGACATCATTGTGCTGCAATGAGATTTTTGTACACCCGAATCACTTTCTTTTGTTCAAAACAGCAAGTGTTTTGAACTGCTCTGAATAGTTACTTTCTATTTTACTATCAAATCATGCTTTTTTCCAGTACCATTGTCGAAATTGGTTCTACTGATACACTTTCTAATAAAGCAATTTCAGGAGTTTTAATATCTGCCTGCTCTCCCTTGACCAAAATTTTCCATCTTCCTTCCGGAATGGATACCTTTACTTCTGTCTTATTTGAATTAAAAATGAAAAACAGTTCTTCCTGCTTCGCTTCGTCACAAATATGAACTGCAATCACATTTTCTTCCTGCGGTGTTACAATCTGCACATGTGCCTCTACTTCTTCCGCTGTCATATAACGCAGACAGGAATATTTTTTTCGTAAAGAAATTAATCCTTTATAATAGGAAAGTACTTTCTGACAAACTTCTCGTTCCAATACATTCCACTTCAAACTGTTCACTAAATCTGATGCATTATAACTATTTTCTATATAAGCACCTTCTGAATTTACCTTACTGCGAAGCATTTCCTCACCAGCATGAAGAAATGGTACTCCCTGTGAAAGCAGATACATTGCTGCACATAAATTATTACAGCGAATTTTCTCCTCCTCTGAAGCTTCCGGAATGGATAAAGAAATTTTATCCATTAACGCATAGTTGTCGTGACAAGAGGCATAGTTAATAATCTGTGACGGATTTTGGGTCCACCATGTCTGTCCTTTTAAACATCCCTGCATAGCCGATACACACTCAACATTCCCAGTTGCATAACCTCTGGACTCTGCCTGAAATACACTGCCCTTTAATCCATCTCTAATCGTATCATTAAAATATGCAAATACAGGTGTTTCTGCTGAATTTTGCTGTGTCGCCATCATATAGCCTTCTTTTGTAACTTCTGTCGGAATCCCCCAGCCTTCTCCATAAAAAATAATATCCGGATGGCTTGCATGTATCCACTCTGTCAACTCATTGATAGTTTCCGTATCCAAAAGCCCCACTAAATCAAAGCGGAAACCATCAATATGATATTCCTCAGTCCAATAATATACGGATTCTACAATATATTTTTTCACCATAAAACGTTCTGATGCCGTATCATTTCCACAACCTGAACCATTAGAATACGCTCCTTCTGCATTCATTCGTGAAAAATATCCAGGCACGATTTTATTAAAACAAAACTGCTCTCTATCATACACATGATTATAAACTACATCCATAATCACACTAATACCATTGTCATGAAGTGTTTTTATCATTTGTTTCATTTCTTTGACACGAACTTCTCCATGGAACGGGTCTGTCGCATAAGAACCTTCCGGTATATTATAATTGGTCGGGTCATATCCCCAGTTATATTGTGGAACTTCTAATTGTGCTTCATCCACAGAGCCATAATCATACACTGGAAGTAAATGTAAATGAGTAATACCCAGTTCTTTTAAATAATCTAAACCTGTTGCATGACCTAAGGAAGTTTTCGTACCAGTTTCTGTCAAAGCTAAGAACTTTCCTTTATTTTGAATGCCTGAACTTTCATCTATAGATAAATCTCTTAAATGAAGCTCATAAATAATCGCATCCGTAATCTGTTTATCATCGTGTGGATTTTTATCTTCTTCCCAACCTTCCGGATTTGTTGCAGATAAATCAATTACCATGCTCCGAAGCCCATTTACCCCTGCTGCTTTTGCATACGGGTCTGCTGCTTCTACCATCTCGCCATTACGCAAAACAGAATATGTATAATAAATACCGTTTAAATCCCCCTCTTTTTCTAAACGCCATGTTCCTTTTACATTTCGTTTCATTGGAATTTGTTCTATCAAATCCTCGCTGTTAGGATTTCCACTTTGATAAAGATTTAACAAAACAATTTCTGCGGTTGGTGCCCATACACGAAAAATGGTTCTCTCTTTTTTCCACTTTGCTCCTAAATCATTTCCCTTGTAATTATATTTTCTCTCAAAAGCATTTGATGAATAATTTCTCATATATTTTTCCTCATTTGTCTCTTTATATTTTAAATTATAATGAAAAAATATGCTGCCGAAGGTTTCGTCTCCGACAGCGTTTATTTCGTTACTGTTCACTCCGTAACCAGCAAAACGTAAGCAAACTCACGCATTGATTTCTGCATGAAAATTTGATTCACCAACAAATTACATTTGCCGCAGAAATCAACTCCTGAATCACATTCTTACGCCGCCTGACAGCAAGTATCTGACTGCTGTGTGAATAGTAACTTTATTTACATAAAAATTATCTGAGGAATCCATTTACAATATGTTCTTCCGCTTCTTCTTCTGTAAGCCCCAGTGTCATAAGTTTAATAATCTGCTCTCCTGCAATTTTGCCAATCGCTGCTTCGTGTATTAAAGCCGCATCAATATTATTTGCCTCTAACTGTGGAATAGCTAAAATCTTAGCATCTCCCATGATAATCGCATCACATTCGGTATGTCCGGTACATGGTGCATTTCCTACGATACGGGAATCGAACTTCTGGTAAGATTTATCCTTTGCAACGGAACGGGAAATAACATCTGCATTCGCACCATCACCATTTAATTCTACAACATAATCACTAATTGCAGTCTGCTCTCCATGTGTCATCAAACGTTCTCTGACAATCAGTTTTGCATCCGCATCTAATTTTGCAATCGTCTTACGGTCAGTAGAATCCACGCCTTTAATCTGCACCATCTCCATTTCCATGAAGCTGCCTTCTTCCATATAAACTTCTGTACCGGGATTTAAGATACGTTTTCCTAAACCGTCACCACCGCCATAATGTTTTTCTACATATTTTACTTTTGCATTTTTTCCAAGATAAAAACGATGAATACCATCATGCTCAGAATCCTGATTTCCACAATTGTCGATACCACATCCTGCTACGATAAATACATCGCTGTCTTCTCCAATATAAAAATCATTATATACCACTTCTTTTAATCCGCTTTTACTCAACACAACCGGAATGTGGATACTTTCTTTCTTAGTTCCCGCTTTTACTTTAATATCAATCCCTGTTCCATCCTCTTTAGAAATAATATCGATATTTGCGGTTGTATTTCTGACTGCTGTCTCCCCATTGGCACGAATATTATAAGCACCTTCCGGAATGTCATGGAGGTCAGCAACTTCTTCTAATAATCTCTTTTGAATTTGGTCCATCATCACATTTTCCCCCTTAATTAAATTTACTGCACATATCTACTGCTGAAGTTGTTCCAAGCAATTGTGGCAGAATTTCATCTTTAGAGCCATGTTTTGCAATCTGCCCCTCTTTAATTACGATGATTTCATCTGCTATATTTAAGATACGCTCTTGATGGGAAATAATGAGAATAGAACCGTCTTTGTTCTTCTTCTGCATATTTTCAAATACCTGAATCAGGTTTTTAAAGCTCCAAAGGTCAATTCCTGCCTCTGGTTCATCAAATACAGATAACTGCGTGCTTCTTGCTAAAATTGTTGCAATTTCAATACGTTTTAATTCCCCGCCCGAAAGACTTCCATTTACCTCACGATTAATATAGTCCTTTGCACAAAGTCCTACTTCGGATAAATACTCGCAGGCATCTGCCGCTGACATATTTTTCCCTGCTGCCATTCTAATTAAATCTAATACATGAATTCCTTTAAAACGCACTGGCTGCTGGAATGCAAAGCTAATGCCCATATTCGCACGTTCTGTAATAGACTTGTCCGTAATATCCTCTCCATTAAAGAAAATACGGCCGGATGTCGGTTTTTCAATACCAACAATTAACTTTGCAAGCGTAGACTTACCACCACCGTTTGGACCTGTAATTACCACAAATTTATTTTCATCAATTGTAAGACTTACGTCACGAATGATTTCTTTTTGTCCTTCTTCCTTTGGTACTTCAAAGGAGATTTTTTTTAATTCTAGCATAACGCTGTACCTCTTTCGACCTTTTCTTAATTTTATCATTACTAAATTACACACATTTATGCTATTCTACCAAATTTTCATACGAACTTCAAGCTTTTCATCAAACTATATCACTATATCTGCAACCGTTGGTTACTGTTCACAGAGCTATCAGACATTTACTGTCGGATAGCGAAATAGCATGATTCAGGAGTTGATTTCTGCTTCGCGAAGCGAATTTGCATGCAGAAATCAATAAGTTACCGGTCACGTGTGAACAGTAACTAACCGTTCTATGACTTATAGTTCTTCTTTCAGCA
>CAYMHX010000038.1:0-14159 GCA_964390325.1 uncultured Roseburia sp.
ATTCACTCCTGAATCACATTTTCCCCACGTCAATCAGCAAGTGATTGGCGTGGGTATGAAATGTAACTCTTTTCATACTTTCCATAATTATTTTTTTAAAATTAAATTGTATAAGTAAAAAAAACTCGTTATAATATATATATCATTAAATAACTATTTCAAGCTAATGTTATCTTTTTTTAAAGTATCCTCTTTGTGCTTATTATGAAATAGTTACGCAAGAAATATAAAAAGGCAGGTGCATATTTATGAAAAAAAATGTTCGTCAATTTGTTTTTTTAACAACATTAGCTACTGGAGCCATTCACATTGCAAATCGCTTCGTTTCCTCCACTGCTGATATGAAAAACATTCTTTCCACCACAAAGGGACAGTTTTACAATTGGAAAAATGGTTCTATCTTTTATAGAAAACGTGGAACAGGCTCTCCAATTTTACTTGTACACAGCTTAGACCCAATTTGCTGCGGTAAAGAATGGACAAACCTTATTAAAAAATTAGAAAAAAATCACACAGTCTATTCCATTGACCTTTTAGGTTGCGGACGTTCGGATAAACCATTTTTAACCTATACCAACTATTTATATGTACAGTTAATCACAGACTTTATCAACGATATTATTGGCGAAAAAACAGATGTTATTGCAAGCGGACGTTCTCTTTCCTTTGTTCTCCTTGCACATCACAATAACCATGAAATCATCAACAAAATCATCGGGATTAATCCACCGGAATTAGATTCGCTGAAACTGAATCCTGATAAATATGCACCAATACGCAAAACCATGTTAGAGACACCAATCATTGGTACACTCCTCTATCATATTATGATTAGCAATACAAATATTACTAAAAAATTCCAGACCAATTTTTATGCCAATCCACAGCACGTTTCCAGTAAATTAATCGATGCTTTCTACGAAGGTGCACATAAAAACAACAGTGGCGGTAAATATTTAATGGCAAGTATTGAAGGTGGCTACACAGACAATGTCATCAACCATGCATTAGAAGATATTGATATTCCTCTGTACTTAATTCAGAGTAAATATGGCAAAGACTTTATCAAAAAAATTGATGCTTATTGCAATATCAATTCTTCCATTGAAGCAGCCTACATCTCTAATGCAAAAGAACTGCCTCAATTAGAAGTAGCAGATAAGCTTTTTGAAATTGTAAAGATGTTTTTAACAAAATAGTTTATCACTTTATGACCAGTTATCTATAAAATAAAAATAACGTACAAAACACCACGCAAACTAACAATACAACAAGGTGTTCTGTACGTTATTTTATATTATTCCGCTAAAAATACTAATGCATCTGCTAATTGATTTAATTTATCTATATCACTGTCCTTCATCGCAGAACGAATTGTTACCATAGGTTCTATAATTTCCAAATCCTTCATCGTATCGAGAATTGTACGCATGGTTTTTCCGGCAGATGGTGCCCATGAGCCATTTTCCACAATAGCAACCTTACGTTTCTGATAAGCCTTACTCTGAAGATGATGTAAAAAATCCTGCATACATGGGAATACCCCGCCATCATAGCTTGCAGCCGCTACAACCATTCTATCGTAACGGAAAGCATCTTCAATGACTTCAGCCATATCCGCCCTTGCCAAGTCGCTTACTACTACTTTAGATACCCCTTTTTCTCTCAGCATATCTCCAAGTTTCTCCGCTGCTTTGGCAGTATTGCCATGAATGGAAGCATATGCAATTAATATGCCTTCATTTTCCGGTTTATAACTGCTCCATGTATCATATAATCCAATATAATATCCAAGATTTTCATTTAGTACAGGACCATGTAAAGGACAAATATACTGAATATCCAAAGTTGAAGCTTTTTTCAAAAGTGTCTGCACAGGTCCACCGTATTTTCCAACAATATTAAAATAATATCTTCTGGCTTCGCAAGCCCAGTCTTCATCCTTTGTTAATTCCAATGCTCCAAATTTCCCAAATCCATCTGCCGAAAAAAGAATTTTATCCTTACTATCGTAAGATACCATTACCTCCGGCCAATGTACCATTGGTGCCATCATAAAGGATAATGTGTGTTCTCCAAGAGAAAGTGTATCGCCTTCTTTTACCACAAGCGTTTTTCCTGTCATATCGAAATCAAAAAACTGTGGCATCATCTGAAATGTTTTCGCATTTCCAACTAAGATTGCCTCCGGAAAAAGCTCTATAAATCTCGCAATACTTCCTGCATGGTCCGGTTCCAAATGATGGATAACAAGATAATCCACTTTTCTACCATCTAAGACAGTTAATAAATTTTCTTCCCATTCTTTTACACCACGCTTGTCTACCGTATCCATAACGGCAATTTTTTCATCAGAAATCACATACGAATTGTATGATACACCCTCTGGAATCACATACTGACTCTCAAACAAATCTAATGAGGTGTCATCCACACCAATGTAACTAACTGAATCTGTAATTTTTACTTTCATACTCATCTCTCCTAAATATTTTATTAAACTCTCGGAATCTCTAAGCCTTTATTTATGCTGTTCCTGAAAGCCTATTTTTGTTTTTATATCTTTGGTAAAATAGAATCTAAATCTGGTCTATTTTTTGTCACATCCCACTTACCAATTTTCATCTTCTTGATTTTTTTTCCATTACCAAAATCCAGTAAATCCTCTCGCTTAAATCCAACAATTAATTTTCGCAAACTTCCTAAATCAGCCGAGGTTAATAAAAATGCTTCCTCTGGATCTACAATTTTACAATATGCCCATAACTGTCCCAAATCACGTAAAGTTAATTTTGTTTTTTTTGCTTCAATAAAAAATAATTTAACTTTTTCTTGCTTTCTTGTAATTCCAAGAACATCTATTTGTATATCTACACCATTTGCCATTTCATTAATAATTCCATGTTTCGCCAAAACTCTATCTAATCGTTCACTATGTGCATCTACAACAATTATTTCATATCCCTTGTGTTTGTCTTTTAAATATTGTTCTAACCATTTTCGCATCGGCTCATATAATTCTTCTTCTAGCATTTTAGTCCTCTTTATATCCTAAATCTTCTGCAATTTCCTTCCATGAATCATAATGCTTTCCCCGAATCTTCTCTGGAATAAATTCATCATTCTCTCCTGGATGAATTGGTTTATTTTTTCGTTTACCCGTCAATTCCCAATAATATCTATGTGTTACATCCCTTGTATTTTTTCCTTGACTTTCTATAAAAACTATATGTTCATTTGCGAAACTATCCAATGCCTCTTTTTTATGTAATACTGCAAAACCTATCGACTGATATTCGACTGCCCATACCTTAACTTGATGTTCTTTTTTCCAAAAATCAACTTTCCCCTCATTATATTTCTTTAAATTACCATCTCGCATATTAGGATGCCCCCAGTCAATATTCTGTACTGGAATATCAACACTTTTTAACAAATTACAAAAATCACATACCAACTCCCAGTTTTGAGGTATTTCAAAATAAACTCTATGTGCCTCTTTATTGAAAAAATAATTACTACGTCTAATATATCCTGTCACATCAGCAAAACCTTTAATAAACTGTTTTCTTTCATCAAACGTAAAATCATACACTTCAGAAGAAATTCTCATATTATCATGTGATGTTGCTCCACCAATATATCTTATAATTTCACGCATTAAATAATCTTCATTTCTTTTTCTAAATGAAACATAAGATACATTTGTACTTTGACTAAATGTCAACCCTGTTCCTAACAATGGTTCCAAAATTTCTCTTATATCTGTTATACTAGCCTTAACATAAATTCCAACATCCTTTTGAAATTCAGTTTCTAATTTTTTATGTGGAATTTCAATAACAATGGTTGTTTCACATACCCCACGTTGTACCTCACCATTACCAGTAATCATTCCTAATAAATATGCCATTTCATTATTCATTTGTATCACCTTCTATTTTAAACGTAGCTTCCTTTATCTTTTCTATATATTCGGCGATTAAAAACTTCGCCTCATATATAGACCCTCCGGGGGATGCACACACACGCGTATAAGGAATTTGTCACTTCGTGACCGCGTGTGGCGCAGGCGTGATTTTCAATCACCGCCTATATAATTTAAAAAATGTATCATACGGCATATCAAATACCATTCCTTCTGGACTTTCTCCCTTTAAAACGCTTTTAATTTTGCCCAATTTAAGTACCTCTTTTCCATATTAATCTTATTTTTATACATAACATTTATCATTTCCGTACCATTTACTTGCACTAATTTTTCGCATTTCTTTCTCAATATGATTCTTATCACTTATATTAAGCTGATATATTTCATATACAATATCATTTAATTCTTCATTTAATTTAAACCACTCTTGCTCCATATAACCAACGCTTTCCATTTGATTAACAATATCTACAACTTTTTCAAATGCATCATCATCAATAACAATTGGAATACCATTTAAATATTTAGCATCGGTATGTATTGTCAATCTCGAATTATTAAAACCAAAACGAATAAGAAAATAATTACATACCCTTGAATGTAATAATCCCAAAATATATTTACACATTTTTGTATTTTCTAGTTTTATAGTTGTAACTGTTTCAGCTGGTTGTAAATTTCCACCAAAACTTGCTGTTATTCCAGCTTCTGCACTAAATATATTCTGAATAAAAATTTGATTTCCTTCTTCCGGAACTTCAATATCTTTAAACCCAAATTTACGAATTTGTTTTCCTCTAATTGCGTCCTTTGATTTATTACGTCCTCTACGAATATTTTCAGAACAAACTTCGCTTAACTGTCCATATGATTCTTTTAATTTATTATAAATCGGAAGCTCATTATTAGCTGTAAAAACAATAATTTCATCTGTATAATAATCTTGTGGAACTTCTGACATAAAGTCTATCTTTCCTTTATTGTATTGATAAAACTTAATTTTATTATCAGCAACAAATTCATTTTGAAACGTCAATACTATCTGCTCTCCACGAACAGTCTTAAAATGAATTCCCAATTCTATAACGGACACTAACCTTTTTTCTTCAAGTAATTTTTTTCGAAGTACTTTATAAGCTGATATATGCAACAAATTTTTAGGAATTATAAAAGATATATATCCATCACTCTTTGCGATTTCAAATGCTCTATATATTGCAGCAACAAATAAATTGCTTCCAGACTCTTTAACAAGTTTCATAAATGATAATGTTGTTTTAATGTCAACATCCTTACCTAATGGTGCATAAGGTGGATTTCCAATTACATAATCAAATTTTTCTTTTTCAACTTTTTTTAATATTTCCTCTCCACTTTTTCCCAAAGTATCTATACAATAAACACTTTCTACACCAGTAAATTCCTTACATTTTTCAACCGTATTAAAATCTATATCACATCCTATAATATCTGTATATCCCTTTTGTTCCAAACAATATAAAAAACTTCCTATTCCACAACTTGGTTCCATAACAGATGCAGATTTAGGAATATTAAGAAAATCTATAATGGTATTTGCTAATTCTAAGTCTGTATAAAAAATTCCATTAATTTTTTTATATTCTTCATCTAAAGAATTTTCATATTTAAAACTTTTTTCAGAAAATAAACTATTATCAATCTTTCTCATAATAATTCTCCCATATTTCATCTGCTATTGCTTCGGCCATCAATGGTGGTACAGCATTACCAATCTGATTTCTTATATAAAATTTACTTCCATAAAAAATAAAATTATCATCAAAGCTTTGTATTCTTGCAGCCTCTCTAGGTGTTATTGCTCTATTTAATACCGGGTGCGAATTTGTCCCATTTGACGGAGTATCAAACCTTGTATCAATCGTTGGTGATACTGTATCCCAAACCAATCTCCCCCATGTTGTATTAAATTTTTGTTTTCCCCACAATTCTTCTGGTAAATATTCCTTTCCCTTTTCTGGTGGAATCATTTCAAGCTTTTGTAAAGCAATACTGGAATGTGCAGATGCTTTATGATTATACAATTTTTTACTATTCTTTCTCATCATTCTTTGATAATCAGTCTGTGGTTCTGTAATATAATCTAACTCAAAATCACCTTCTGCAGATTTCAGATATGCTAAATCCGAAATAGCATCTCTTACTGTAACTATACACTCTGTTCCTTTTGGTAATGGAATCCGTTTTCTTTTAGAACATATAAAAATTGCTCGCTCTCTAGCTTGTGGAACGCCAAATCTTTTTGCATTCATAATACCATAAGATACATTATACCCCAATTTATTTATATATATCAAAATTTCATCTTTAAACCATCCACCAGCAGTTGACAACAAACTTTTTACATTTTCTATCACAAAAACTTCTGGTTCTATTTCTTCAACTATATGCAAATATTCTTTAAATAGATAATTTCTAGCATCATTTAAACCAAGTTTTTTTCCCTTCATTGAAAATCCTTGACAAGGCGGTCCACCTATTATCATATTTACATTCTCTACTTTTGATTTTTTAATTATATCTTTTTTTACACTTTCATCAGTTATATCACCAGTAACAACAATAGTATCAGGCATATTTTGTTTAAAGGTATCAGTAGCTTTTTCATTAAAATCTAATGCAATAACTGTTCTGAAATTTTTATTTCTATGCATTCCATAAGAAAAACCGCCTGCACCACAAAACAAGTCTAATATTCTAAATTCAGCGATTTTATTCATAGTAATTTTCACCTTCAAATCTTTCTCTATAATACATTTATCTTTTTCTATCTTTATATTTGTTTACACTAGTTTACAACTTTTTTAAAAATCGTTTTATATTAAGATTTTTAAAGTTTATTTTTGTGCAAAATAAACAAAATAATGACTGTATTTTATTTAAAATATCTAATGAAATACGCTATTTCGTATATTTATTTTGCATTTAAACCTTTATTAATGAAAAGTTGTAAACTACTGTATGTTTATAAACGTAAAAAAAAACATATTAATTATATCATAATTCATTCAATTTCTCCATAACAAATCATTTATATTTTATATCTCCCTTGTATTTTTTGTTACAGTTCACACGTTAGTCAAAATGCAAACAATCAGATGCTTGCATCATGATTTTTGCATTTGAACTGACGAAGGAAACGCCATTTTATAGCAAAACATAGTTTTGCTGCAAAGATTAGTTGCGAAGCAACGGGAAAGCAACGAAGTCGCCTTTGCAAATGGCGTGGGTGTGAACAGTAACTATTTTTTTCAGTATATCTAAAATAGATTAATCCTAATCAACGTATATTTTATTGGAATTTTTGAATTAAACTCAATTCATTAAAATATAGAAAAAGACTATCTAATCACTTTGTTGACATATGACTGAATAGCCTTTACTTCATATCTATTGCATTTTATTAATCCATCCTATTTATTTTTATTTACAACGGTTCTTTGGACGGTGTTCCTGCTTTTCTCGGATAAGTCTTAGGTGTTGTTTTTACTTTCTCAATCACCACAAATGACCTTTTCTGCTCCGACAATTCAAACTTATAAACCTCTTTCAACTGTCCGCCTAAAATTTTAATTGCCTTTCCTGCGTTTTCTACCTCGTTTTCCACTTCACCTGACTTATAAGAAATAAAGTTTCCACAATTTTTTACAAAAGGAATACAATATTCCCCCAATGTGGATAAGTTGGCAACAGCACGAGAAACCACCAAATCATAGGCTTCTCTATGTGCTTTGTTTCGTGCCAATTCTTCTGCTCTTGCATGAACAGTTGTCACTTTTTTAAGTCCCAGTTCAGCAATTACCTCGTCTAAAAACTTAATTCTCTTATTCAAAGAATCTGCTAAGGTAATCTCAATCTCCGGAAATGCAATTTTCAACGGAATCCCAGGAAATCCTGCACCTGTTCCCAAATCTAGTACCTTTACAGGCTTTGTTAAATCATACACCTGACACAGCGAAATACTGTCTAAAAAATGCTTTTCAATCACTTCATCATACTCTGTAATTGCAGTCAGATTCATCACCTTATTTTTTTCAATCAGTAATTCATAATAGGTCAAAAACTGCTGTATCTGTTCTTCGCTTAAACTTATATTTAACTTTTCTAATCCTGCTTTAAATTTCTCTAAAGGATAATTCATATTTACCTCTCATTCCAAAGCTTCTCTTAAATAACATAGCATAATATAGTCTTCTTCATTCTCTTTTACCATATCAAATCCATCTTTTTATAAATGTTTTATCTGCTCCATATACACTAACAACACCGATACATCTGCAGGCGAAACTCCCGAAATTCGCGAAGCCTGACCAATCGAAATCGGACGATACAATTTCAATTTTTGTCTTGCTTCAATACGGAGACTTGGTACTTCATCATAATCAATATCTTCCGGTATCAACTTCTTCTCCAACTTCTTAAAGTTCTCCACCAGCTTAATCTGTCTGGTAATATAACCATCATACTTGATATTAATATTTACCTGTTCCACAACATCATAAGGCAGCTCCGGACGATTTTTATCAATCGCTGCCAATTTCTCATAATCCAATTCAGGACGACGAATTAACTCAGCCAATGTTACACCCGTATTCAATGGAATACTTCCATAGCTTTCTAATAAGGCCTGTACTTCCTTATTCGCACCAATACGTTCCGCCGATACACGTTCGATTTCTTTTGCAATCAACTCCTCTTTTTTGCAAACCCAATCATAACGTTCCTGTGAAATCAATCCAACTTCATAACCAATCTTAGACAAACGTAAATCCGCATTATCCTGACGAAGTAATAAACGATACTCCGCACGAGATGTCATCATACGATATGGCTCATGGTTCTCTTTGGTTACTAAATCATCAATCAATACCCCGATATAAGCCTGAGAACGGTCTAATACAATCTGTTCTCTGCCCAAAATATCCATTGATGCATTGATACCTGCAAGCAATCCCTGACAAGCTGCTTCTTCATAGCCACTGCTTCCGTTAAACTGTCCTCCCGCATAAAGTCCTTTAATCTTTTTAAACTCCAGTGTCGCATAAAGCTGATTTGGATTGATACAATCGTACTCAATTGCATAGGCATTACGAACAATTTTTACATTTTCAAGCCCCGGAAGTGTCCGATACATTTCATGCTGAACATCCTCAGGTAAAGAAGACGACATTCCACCAACATACATTTCATTGGTATTCAATCCCTCTGGCTCAATAAAAATCTGATGACGGTCTTTATCGGCAAATTTCACCACCTTATCTTCGATAGACGGACAATAACGCGGACCTGTTCCTTCAATAATGCCGGCATAAAGCGGTGAACGGTCCAAATTATTACGAATAATCTCATGTGTCGTTTCATTCGTATAAGTCAGCCAGCAAGAAACCTGTTCAATCTGAACATCTTCTGGATTCGTGGTAAAAGAAAATGGCACGACCCTCTCATCGCCTTTTTGCTCCTGCATCTTAGAAAAATCAATGGAACGCTTATCAATTCGTGCAGGTGTTCCTGTCTTAAAACGAAGAATTTCAATTCCATTTTCCACCAAAGAATCAGTCAAATAATTTGCTGCCTGTAACCCATTTGGTCCCGTATGCATAATCATTTCACCAGTCAAACATCTTGCTTTCAAATAAGTGCCTGTACATAAAATAACAGACTTACAGTGATAAGTTGCACCTGAAAAGGTTCTGACACCTGTAATTCTCTTTTCAAAACTTCCGTCACATTCATATTCCTCGGTTATAATCTCTGAAACCTCTGCCTGACGAATGGTCAAATGCTCCGTATCTTGTAACGTCTTTCTCATTTCCATGGTATAATTTGCTTTATCTGCCTGGGCTCGAAGCGAATGCACCGCAGGACCCTTTGACTTATTCAACATCTTCGACTGAATAAAAGTCTTATCAATATTTTTCCCCATCTCACCGCCAAGTGCATCAATTTCACGAACCAAATGCCCTTTCGAGCTTCCTCCGATATTCGGATTACACGGCATCAACGCAATACTATCCACACTCACCGTAAACATAACAGTTTCCAATCCAAGTCTCGCACAAGCTAAAGCTGCCTCACAGCCCGCATGCCCTGCACCAACTATCACAACATCATATGTTTCTTCCAATCTGTTTCTATTTGTAACACTTTCGGACATCTTATTCTCATCCTTTCTATCCAATTTCCATTTGAAATACTTCACAACTTTATCCACATTTTCAAAAATATTTCCTATCATTATAAACACACTTCTAACAAGGACTGTTCATAATGATTCCCTTTTCGTTGTTGCTATTTCTTCTTTTATCTCCATACTTCCGGTATCAAAACTTTCAAAATAAATACCATCTTCTTTATAAACATCTTCACAAGACAAAATTCTCTTAATCACATTCTTTTATTTAAAATAGTAAATCTTTTAATCTGTTCTGAATAGGTACTATTTTTCTATAATTTCTTTTTTATCCACACTAATATAAATATGTGATGTTGATATCCACATCACAAACCCAAAAAAATGTTCATAACTCTTTACTTCCCTGTACAGAATTTACTAAAAATCTCATTCACCAAATCATCTTCCACAGCTTCCCCAATGATAACACCAAGTTCCTCATAAGCATTCATCAAATCAATCGAATAAAAATCCTCCGGCATCTCATCTTCAATGCTCTGTAATACTAACTTCAAGCTTGCCAACGCCTCCTGC
This sequence comes from uncultured Roseburia sp., assembly GCA_964390325.1. Lineage (GTDB taxonomy): Bacteria > Bacillota > Clostridia > Lachnospirales > Lachnospiraceae > Roseburia. The sequence continues at coordinate 10,677 of CAYMHX010000038.1, forward strand.
AATGAATTTTTATGTCGGATATTCGTAATATAAACCTCATCATTGAACGAAACCTCACCTGCAAAAAACAGCTCCTTAATCGTATCTTCCAACTCCTCAATTCCGCTCTGCTCTTTCGCAGAAATCAAAATCATTTTTTTATCCACATATTTTCTAATTTCATCCGAAGTTGTCACAGGCTCTAAATCCGATTTATTCAAAAGAATAATCGCTTGTCTATCTTTTAACAATTCCATAATTTCAAAATCATTTTCATCTAATGCCGTAGAACTATCCACCACATAAATAATCAAATCCGCTTGATTTAAGTATTTTTTTGCCTTATCCACACCGATTTTTTCCACAACATCTTCTGTTTCACGAATTCCTGCCGTATCAATCACGTTCAAAAGAATTCCATTTAAGTTTATCTGTTCTTCCAATACATCTCTGGTTGTTCCCGCAATATCTGTTACAATCGCACGTTCTTCTCCCACCAATGTATTCATCAGCGAAGACTTCCCTGCATTCGGTTTTCCTACAATAACCGTAGAAATCCCCTCTTTTAACAACTTTCCATTATCACTGTTTTTCAACAAACTTTCCACACGTTTGATGGCATCTTCCACAATTCCATTCAGCTTTTCCCCATATCCATCAATACTGATATGCTCAGGGTCATCCAAAGCCGTTTCAATAAATGCAATTTCATGTAAAATCATTCCACGAATCTCTTTAATTTTCTGAGAAACCACACCTGACAACTGACTTAACGAACTCTTTAACGCAAACTCATTCTTAGAATGAATAATATCAATCACCGATTCTGCCTGTGAAAGGTCAATTCTTCCATTCAAAAATGCTCGTTTCGTAAATTCTCCGGGTTCTGCTGGTCTTGCTCCATATTTTAAAACGGTTTCCAATACTCGTTTTACCACATACACGCCACCATGACAGTCAATTTCCACCGTATCTTCTCTCGTATAACTCTTTGACCCCTTCATTAAAAGAACCATAACTTCATCTATAACTTCCTCTCCATCTTGGATATGGCCATAATGTATCGTATGAGTCGGCATATCGATTAGCTTTTTCTCTTTTGGCATTACAAAAATCTTATCCACAATCTCCACTGCCTCAGAACCGCTTAATCGCACAACTCCAATCCCAGAATTCGACATTGCCGTAGCAATTGCAGCAATTGTATCTGTTTTCATAAAACTCCTCCACTTTCAAAAAAGAGTACCCTGTTCACTGCCTGTGGCAAGGAATGGATACTCTTTATCTCTAAATAGCTACTTACTCTTTACACTTATTTTTCTTTTTCACGTTTTTCATATCTATCGTGCTTTTCATATTTCTCATGTCTGTCATATCTTTTCAATGTAACAACTACATGTCTATAAGGTTCATCCCCTTCACTATGTGTTGTAACAAATTTATCATTCTGCAATGCTGAATGAATTACTCGTCTTTCAAATGGATTCATAGGCTCTAATGAAACAGCACGTTTTGTTCTTTTTACTTTATATGCAATATTCTTTGCAAGATTTTCTAATGTTTCTTTTCTTCTGTTGCGATAATCTTCGGTATCAATTTTAATCTTTACATGTTCTTCCGAATTTTTATTAACTGCAAGATTTGTTAAATACTGTAAAGAATCCAATGTCTGTCCTCTTTTTCCAATGAGAACTCCCATGTCATCGCCCTTTAAATCTACTGCATAATTATTTTCATCTTTTGTAATGTTGATTTCTACTTTAAGCTCCATTGCACCAAAGACTTTGTTTAAAAATTCACAAATATCATCTTCTACGGTATATTTCTTACGAGCCTTGATAACCGCTGATTTACTTCCAAATCCCAAAAAACCTTTGCTGCCTTCTTCAATTACTTCAAATTCAATTTGGTCGCTTGTCGCACTCAATCGAATCATAGCTTCTGTCAAAGCATCATCTACGGTTTTTGCTGAAATTTCAATATATTCCATAACAGGTAAACTCCTACTCCCCTTATTTCTTATTATTTCTTTCGTTAAATTCTTTTACAAGATTTGCTTTTGCAGCCATACTTCCAGGCTTTGCATTTGCTTTTGCAGCCTCTGCCTTTGCTAATAAAGCTTCTTTTTCTGCATTAGAAACTGTACTTGCCCTATCCGCCATTCTTCTTGTATTCATCTGTGCAGCATTGCGAATCTGATTTTCTGCAATTCCCATCTGCTCACGTTTTTGTTTTGCTTTTTCTTCATTTTTCTTGATAATATCATCTAAATCAATCTTTTCAAAATGTTTATTCAAGAAATACTGCTGTACCAAACGTACAACCGAACTCATTACCCAGTAAATACCAAGACCAACCGGAACCGTAAAACACATAAACAATGACATAAGAGGCATTGTCTTATTCATCATCTTCATCTGCTGTTCCATCATATCGCCCTGAGCATTATTATTACTATTGCTATTACCTGATGCTGTCGGCATCATCTTAATATTTAATACTTGGAATAAATAAGACAATACCGGAACTAATAATGCACAAATTGCAACGAAAATTGCACCTGATGCAAAGCTGTCTTTCATAATATCCCATGGTGTATCTGAAATATTTAACGGTCCTAATGCATTAATCTTAGAAACACTTTCATATGTAGAAGCAATTGTTGCTTCTAAGTTTGGAAATACTTCTGATAATGCTTTCCATCCATTTGTACCTAATTTCGCTAATACATCAATTGTATAATTAGAAAGAACTTCCGAATCTGTTACTGTAAAATCTACACCTGTTGATGTAACAATCTTAAAATCCACGATTAACTGAGTCAGTTTCTCTCCAAAACCTTCTGTAGCTAAAATTCCCTCTACTAATGTTCCAAAATGTTCCTTAACACCACCAACATAAGCTGGAACATTTGAAAATACGCGAAAAAGTGCAAATAAAATCGGCATCTGAATTAACATCTGACCACAGCTTCCTGTCATAGAAACACCATACTTTTCATAAACCATCTGTGTTTCTTCATTCATCGCCATAACAGAATCTTGGTCTCTGCGATTTTCATATTTCTTCCGAATTGCCTGAAGTTCCGGCTGCATTTTCTGAGATAATTTAGAAAATTTCTGCTGTTTATATGTCAAAGGAAACATTAACATATAAATGACAATTGTAAAAATTATAATAGTTAAACCAACGTTTTCAATTCCCATTGCTGCCATCAAATTGTAAATTCCACTCATTAACAATCCCAATATTTTCGCAATAGGTCCAAGAATAGCGCCATCATAGGCTGTTAACAACAACTCTGACACTTAACATACCTCCACTATGGAACTGGATCATATCCACCTTTTGAAAAAGGATTACATCTTAATATCCTCCACAAAGCCAATACTCCCCCCTTAATAGCCCCATGCTTTTCAATTGCCTCCAGACCATATGTAGAACAAGTCGGATAATAAGGACATTTTGTTGTTTTCATTGGAGAAAGATATTTTCTATAAAATT
>CAYMHX010000039.1:0-11340 GCA_964390325.1 uncultured Roseburia sp.
ATTAGAAAAAGAGATGACAGCATTTCAAAACGGAGAGGGATTTCTATTAGATGGCGTATTAAGAAAAGAATTTACCCGGTTTAAGAAAACAGAAGAAGGAGCATGGCTGAATCAGATTTCAAATAACGTGATGAAGCAGGCAGTCAAGGATGGTTGTGAAGCGTTTGGGAACTTTTTTCGAGAATATAAGTAAACAGGTATCAAATATTCCAAAAAGAAAATGGAACATTTTGCAAGAATCGGAAGAAGGTTAACGATATATGATATGAAAGGACACCCCAAATTTAAAAGCAGAAAACACAGCATGCCAAAATTTTATCAAGATAATGTGAAATTAAAAGTGACAGATACGCACGTGAAAGTAGAGGGTTTTGCAGTTTCTAAAAAAAGAAACAAGCAGAAATTAAACCGGATAAGACTGGCAGAGCAGAATCGGATTCCAACAAATTGTAAGTATATAAATCCACGCATCAAATATGATGGAGAACACTGGTGGCTTACGGTTGGAGTGGAAGAAGCAGATAGGAGGAGAGCAGCTAAGAAAGAGGGAATGAGAATTGACCTTGGGGTAAAAGAATTGGCGGTATATTCCGATGAAAAAAGATATAAAAATATCGTAACGATTCAGAACCAAACTCGAAAACACTACGTGTTTTCGAGTTGTTGGCTTCTCGCCAAAGAAATTTTCAAAAAAACAATCATTTCAGCAAGCTGAATAATTGTTTTTTATGAAAATTGCCTTGGCTCTGAATAGTTACAAAATATCAATAAAACAAGAATAGTGAAACAATTAGAAAAGAAGAAACGCAGAATACAGCGAGGAATCGCAAGAAAATATGAAAAAAATAAGAAGGGAGAAAGTTACTGTAAAACAAAGAATCTCAAAAAAAATGAAAAGAGATTGTTAAAGATAAATCACAGACTAACGAATATCCGTCAGAACTATGTACATCAGAACTAATAAAACGAGAACCAAGTTTTATCTGCATGGAAGATTTGAATGTAAAGGGAATGATGAAAAACAGACATTTATCGAAAGCGATACAGGAACAGAGTTTTTACGAGTTTCGCAGACAAATAGGTTATAAAGGGGAATGGAACGGGATAAAAGTAGTTTTCGCAGACAGATTTTTTCCAAGTTCCCAAAAATGTATCTGCTGTGGACATATCAAAAAGGATTTAAAGCTGTCAGAATGTATTTATCAGTGTGAATGTGGAAATGAGATAGACAGAGATTATCAGGCAGCGTTGAATTTAAAATGGTATGGAGAGAATGTTTTAAAAGCTGTCAGTTAGCACATAAAAAGCAGGGACAGATGTGTACCGATACGTTAGTCGGGAATTTACGCCTTTGGAGTATTACATCAAATGCGAGTAGTAATAGAAGTTCAATTATGAAAGCAGATACATGGAAGAAGGAATGAAACATAAAGTTTATAAGAAAAGAATAAATCTAGTAGGGTTTTATAAGTTTTCAGTAACGGATAGACAAATGAAGAAACTAATAACTTTGTTATTCTGTTTTATGTTTATGGGAAGTATATTTGTTGGCTGTGCAAGCAGTAAAGTACAGCAGTCGGAGGATTTTGCACAAACAGAACGTATTCAGCAGACAGTTGAAGCAGATGAAACAGAACGAGAAGTTGAAAATATAGAGTTTTCGGATAAAAAAACGGGAAGTGTGACATTTACAGATGACTTGGGTAGAAAAGTGACCGTAGAAAATCCACAAAGAGTCATTACTTTAATCAGCAGTTTTGCAGATATTTGGTATCATGCAGGGGGGATTGACCAGCTTGTGGCAGCGACGAATGCGACATGGACGTATTTTGATTTGCCGTTTCGGGAGGATATTGTAAATTTAGGTTCTTCTAAGGAGTTGAATTTAGAGCAATTGATTGCTTGTGAACCGGATTTGATTTTGGCAAGCTGTGGAACGGATAGAAATGTGGAGTTGGAAACATCCTTTGAAGAAATGGGTTTGAATGTGGCTTATTTTTCGGTCAATGGATTTGAGGACTATTTGCGTGTGTTAAAGATTTGTACGGATATTACAGGATGCAGCGAAAACTATGAGCTGTATGGGACACAAGTTCAGGTACAGGTAGAAGAAGCATTAAAATGTGTAGACGGTTCAAAGCCGAGTGTTTTATATGTTCGTGCAACAGGCAGTAGTTGTAAGGTGAAAAATAGTGAGGGTAGTGTCTTAGGTGAAATGCTTGCAGCAATGGATTGTGTGAATATTGCAGATGCAAAGGATAGTCTTTTGGAGCAGGTTAGTATGGAAGTCATTTTACAGGAAGACCCTGATTATATTTTTGTGGTATTGCAGAGTGCAAATCCATCGGATGCAGAAGAAATTTTGGAATTTACCCTATTGAGTAATCCGGCCTGGGCAACGCTTAGTGCCGTAAAAGAGGGGCGTTATTATGTGATGGAGCAAAACCTTTATAATTTAAAACCAAATGCGAGATGGGGGGAAGCTTATGAAAAGCTTGCAGATATTCTCTATCCGACGCAGTAAAATATTACTTTTTTTAGGATTGTGTTTTTTGCTATTTGCAGCAGTAGTATTAAGTCTTGGAATTGGTTCGGTACAGATAGCACCCAAACAGGTATTAGAAGCTTTATTTGGTGCTGATAGGACCTCTACAGCAGCAAGGATTGTGTTATATACCCGTCTGCCAAGAACCTGTGCAGCAATGCTTGCGGGGTCAGCACTTGCTGTTTCTGGTGTTGTAATTCAGACGGTATTAAACAATCCTTTGGCGTCTCCAAGTGTGATTGGTGTGAATTCCAGTGCAGGTTTTGCAGTAGCATTGGTCTGTGCGTTGGTTCCTGCAGCTCAAAAATATACGCCTGTTGTAGCTTTTCTTGGAGCTTTGATGGGGGTTTTACTTGTAATGGGGTTGTGTAAAAGTACGGTAGCAGCCCGTATTACGGTTGTCTTGGCTGGAATGGCGATTTCTAATTTATTTAGTGCGGGAATTGATGCAGTAGTGACGGTTTTTCCGGATGCATTAAATGGTGTAACGGATTTCCGAATTGGTGGATTTAGCAGTGTTACAATGGGACAGCTGATTCCTGCAGCAAAAGTGATTTTGGTTTGCTTGGCAGCAATGATTTCACTTTCTCATCAATTAGATATTTTGGCATTAGGAAGTGATACAGCAAAAAGTCTTGGACTTGCCGTAGGACCGATTCGTATGATTTTTATGATATTGGCAGCGGCACTTGCGGGTGCGGCGGTTAGTTTTTCTGGTCTGCTTGGTTTTATTGGTCTGATAGTGCCTCATACCATGCGAAGATTGGTTGGAGAAGAAAGTGGAATTTTATTATTGGCTTCGGGACTTGGCGGAGCATTTTTTGTGACGATTTGTGACTTGTTGGCAAGAGTTTTGTTTGCACCGTTTGAAATTCCAGTGGGAATTGTACTGTCTTTTGCAGGTGCACCATTCTTTCTTTGGCTCTTATTCAAACAGAGGGGAGGCAGAACATGATAGAGGTAAAAAATCTGTCGGCAGGGTATTTTGGCAAAACAATTGTGAAAAATGTAACAATGGAATTTATCCCGGGAGAGGTATTGGTGCTGTTAGGTCCAAATGGAAGTGGAAAGTCTACCTTATTAAAAGCGGCATTGGGCTTACTTCCTGCTATGGGAGGTAAGGTTTTATATGATGGTGTAGAAATGAAGCATTTAAAACGAAAAGAGATTGCTCAAAAAGCAGCTTTTTTATCTCAGAGTCGAAATACACCGTCTATTCAAGCAATGCGAATGGTATTACATGGACGTTTTCCCTATTTATCTTATCCAAGACAGTATAGTAAACGGGATAAAGAAATCGCAAGTGAAGCGATGGAAGTTACAGGAAGCAGTTCTTATAAAGAAATGAATGTCAGTGAATTAAGCGGCGGACAAAGACAGGGCGTTTATCTGGCGATGGTGCTGGCACAGGATACGGAAACTGTTTTTATGGATGAACCAACGACTTATTTGGATATCAGTCACCAGTTAAATGTCATGCAGACAGCAAGAAATCTTGCAAAACAGGGAAAAGCAGTTGTTTTGGTATTGCATGATTTACCGCTGGCATTAAGTGTGGCAGACCGTGTGGCAGTCTTCTGCAATGGACAGGTCAAAAGTTGTGATACACCAAGAAAAATATATGAAAGTGGTGTGTTAAATGCGGTATTTGATGTTAAGGTGCATTGTATGGAAACGCCTCATGGAATGCAGTATTATTGTACAGGAAATAGATGATTTATTGAATGTTATTTCAAAAGTTTTTAGATGAAAAAACTATAAAAAAATTAGTAGTTATTATGTTGATAATATCAGGCGTGTCATTAATATTGAATAATATATAATCTCAATTTATCAATTACAAAAGAAAGGAACAATCGGGATTATCCTGTTACATATAAAATGAAAAAAGGAATTTTACTTGTAAGTGTAGGAACGAGCCAATTAGAAGCATTAGAAAATACAACTATTCGTTTACAAAAACAAGTAAAGGAACGCTATAAGGAGATAAATTGTTATCTTGCTTTTTCCAGCCAACATATTTTGGATAAAATGAACAAAAAAATCAAAAATAATGGAAGTGGCACCCATATTTATCAAAATGTAGAGGAAGCATTTGCACAGATGGCAGAAGATGGCATAGAACAGGTCATCATTCAGCCGACTTATTTGCTAAATGGTTTGGAAAATGACAGTATGCTAGAGCAGATAGAAAGTTATAAAACACAGTTTCAAAAGATTTCCATTGGAAAACCATTGTTAAGCGTAAAAGAGGATTACATAAAGGCATTGTATGCGATTTTAGAAGAAGTAAAATTAGAAGAAAAGGAAGCATTAGTGCTTGTGGGACATGGCACAAGTCATTTATCTAATTCGACTTATCAGAATCTTGAGTATACTGCTTATGTACAGGGGCAGAGAAATGTGTTTGTAGGCACTGTAGAGGGCGGTAAGAGCCAAAGAATGACTTTGCTGAAACTAAAATCCTCTGGCTATAAAAAAGTACGTCTAATGCCGTTATTGTTTGTTGCAGGCTATCATGCAAAAAAGGATATTGCCTCAGATTCTAATTCTTGGAAAAGCGTATTAGAAGAAGCCGGCTATGAAGTAAAGCCACGGCTTACAGGACTTGGAGAAATAAAAAAAATACGGGATATATTTATAGAGCATTTAGAACTGGCTAAGGAGATTGGAGAATGTATTCAGTGAGTGAAGCATTTCGTAAAAAATACAGCGATATGTATGATAAAATGGTAAAAATCATCTTTCTATTTTAGTCAGTTGTGAATTTATTGAAATTGTAGATATTGAAAGAATGGAACTGTTGGAGGATTAAATTTATGAAAAAGGTCGGGAAGGTATGGCTTGCAGGAGCAGGGCCAGGCGATGCAGGTCTTTTAACAATCAAAACAAGGGAATTGATTGAATCGGCAGATGTGATTGTCTATGATGCGTTGATTAGTACGGAAATCATGAGTTTAATTCCAGCAGAAAAAGAGTGTATCTATGTAGGAAAGCGTTCTGGAAATCATGCAGTTCCACAGGAGGGAATTAATCAGATTTTACTGGAACAGGCTTTAATGGGAAAAAAGGTACTTCGTTTAAAGGGTGGTGACCCGTTTGTATTTGGCAGAGGCGGAGAAGAATTAGAACTTTTAGCAGAACATGGAATTCCTTTTGAAATTGTATCGGGAATTACTTCAGCAGTAGCGGTGCCTGCTTATGCGGGGATTCCGATTACACACAGGGATTTTACATCTTCTTTTCATGTGATTACAGGTCATGCCAGAAAAGACGGTGTATCGAGAATTAATTATGAAGCATTGGTACAGTTAAATGGAACACTGGTCTTTTTAATGGGAATTTCTTCTATGCCTGAAATTTGCGAGGGCTTATTAAAAGCAGGAATGCGTTCCGATATGCCGGCAGCTGTCTTAGAACGGGGAACAACGAGCAGACAGCGAAGTATCGTATCGGATGTAGCTCATCTTGTAGAAAAGGCAAAAGAGGAACAGGTGCAGACTCCTGCCATTATTGTAGTGGGTGAGGTTTGTTCATTGGAAAAGGACTTTGCTTGGGCAAAAAAGCGTATCTTAGGAGGCAGACAGTTTCTGATTACAAGACCAAAACAAAATGCTTCTGAATTGGCAAGAAAGTTAAGAGAATATGGTGCACAAGTATTAGAAGTTCCAGCAATTGTTACAAAACCAATAATACCAAATGAATCGTTAAAAACAGCATTGACATCTTTTTCACAAAGTACAGGTACAAAAAAGGTATCTGAAAGGTGGCTTGTTTTTTCTAGTCCGATAGGTGTGCGAACTTTTTTTGAACAGTTGTTAGAACTGGATATGGATGTAAGAAGTCTCATGCAGGGCGAATGCGAGTTAAAACTTGCAACAATTGGAAGTGCGACAAAACGGGAATTAAGACGTTATGGTTTCTGTGCAGATGTGACACCGAAGGTTTTTAATGCAAAACAGTTGGGCGAGGCGATTGCAAAAGAAGCATTAGCAGACAGCGAAATTTTAATTGTACGGGCAAGGGAAGGCTCTAAGGAATTAATTCCACCATTAGAGGCAGCAGGGCTTAGTGTGACAGATATTGCTACATATGAAACAGTTTATGAGGTCAATGAAGTGCTTTGTGAAGAAGTAAAACGTGCATTTGAAGATGGAGAAATAGATGCCGTTACTTTTACCAGTGCTTCTACGGTAAGAGGCTTTGTAAATGGCTTAACGAATTTAGATTATACGAAAATTCAAGCTGTATGTATTGGAGAACAGACAGCAGAGGAAGCAAGAAAATATGGAATGCAGATTTGTATTTCCAAAGAGGCTTCTATGGATAGTATGATGGAGTTAATATTAGAGAAATATCATACTAATTAGTAGGTAATTGTAGAATATAATTTTATGAATCCCTTTGCTGTATAGAAATTTTTAAAATTTTATCAGAGAAGTTATTATCAAACGTGAGAAATGATGGTGAAATCCGAATATGAACGAAAAAACACAGAAAAAATATTTTCCAATCTTTATTGACTTATCGGAAAAGGCAATTGTAGTCATCGGCGGTGGTACGATTGCATCTCGCAGAGTACATACTTTAGTAAATTTTGCAGAAAAGATTATGGTCGTATCACCTAAAATGACAGAAACCTTACAAGAACTTTATGAACAGGGAAAAATTGACTGGAAGCAGGAGGAATATCAGATAGAGCAGATAAAAAATGCAGATATGGTAATTGCCGCAACCAATCAGAAAAAGGTCAATGAGCAGGTAAAAGCGGACTGTCAAAAGTTAGAAAAAGAAATGGGACGGCAGATTTTCGTTAGTGTCATTGATGACAGAGAATTGTGCGATTTTTATTTTCCAAGTATTGTACAGACGGAAGATGTAACAATTGGTATTAATTCGGGAGGAAAATCGCCGTCATTGACAAAAAGGGTGCGAGAACAGATTGAGAAAATATTAAAGTGTAAGAGTATTTATCAAATACGGTAATTTTATAGTTTTTCCTGAATGAGAAAGGATAAAAGCATAAGGGACTGTCCTGAAAACGTAACTCAGTCACAGCCCCTTTTTATTTTCTGAGATAAATAGTAATTGAGATTGTAAGAATCATATAGACGAATCCTAGCTATGGTGTTAAAATATTAAAAAAAGGAATTGAAAGTAAATATATATTTTTTATCATTATAGGAGGACAAACCTATGAGCAAAGATTCTTTATTATTGCAGCCAATCAAAGTTGGTAATCTGACACTGAAAAACCGTATTATGTTCCCACCGCTTACGACAGGTTATGAAGAACGTGATGGTTCGATTGGAATAAGAAGTCTTGCATTTTATGAAAGACTTGCAAAAGGCGGCGTTTCTTATGTAGTAATTGGTGACGTAGCACCGGTTCGTACCGCTTCTCCGACACCAATGCTTTTTGATGATAGTCAGATTCCGGTTTATAAAAAGTTGGCAGATACACTTCATGCTTATGACTGTAAAGTAGCATTGCAGATTTTCCATCCAGAGTATGATGTTCCGGGCGTGGGACGTATGATTGGGGCATCTATGATGGCAATGAAAGAAGCGGAAGGGTTAAAAGCGGCTGGTGATATGGCAGCGTTTGGTGCAAAAATGCAGGAAGTAGAAAAACTTCGTAAAGAAGCTTATGCAAAGCTTCATCACGATATGCAGCATTTTGTAACAGAAGCGACCGTAGAACAGTTAAATGCGATTAAAACAGCAATCGCACAGGCATCAAGACGTGCAATGGAAGCAGGAATTGATGCAATTGAGGTACATGGTGACCGTTTACTTGGTTCTCTTTGTTCTACTCTTTTAAATCATAGAACAGATGAGTACGGTGGAACATTTGAAAATCGTATTCGTTATGCTTTAGAAGTTGTAGCAGCGATTAAAGAAGCAGCTCCAACACTTATGATTGAATATAAATTGCCGATTATTACAATAAATCCGGATGGAACGACTCGAGGTAAGGGTGGTTTATTGGAAGAAGAAGGTATTGCATTTGCAAAGAAATTAGAAGAAGCTGGAGTAGATATGATTCAGGTAGCTCAGGCAAATCACACCGGAAATATGGGTGATACCATTCCTCCAATGGGTACACAGCCTGAAAACTGGACACTTCCTACAGCGATTAAGGTAAAAGAAGTGGTTTCTATTCCAATTGCTACGGTAGGGCGTGTTCTTACGGTTGCAAACGGAGAAGAAATTTTAGAAAAAGGACAGGCAGATATCATTGCTTATGGTCGTTCTTTACTTTGCGATGCAGATATTGCGTTAAAAGTAGAAAAAGATGAACCAATCCGTGAATGTTTAAACTGTAACAAAGGTTGTGTAGATGCGATTTCTTCCCGCCGCTATATTTCTTGTGTATTAAATGCAGAAAATGGCGATGAAGCTACTATTTCGATTAAACCTGCAGAAGAAAAGAAAAATGTAGTAATCGTTGGAGCAGGTATTGCAGGTTTAGAAGCAGCGCGTGTGGCAGCAATCCGTGGACATCATGTAGATATTTATGAAAAAGAAGGCTGTATTGGCGGACAGATTAATATTGCAGCAGTGCCTCCACGCAAAGATGAAATTCTTCGTGCAACAGAATATTATGAAAAGATTTTATTGGAAATGGATGTAAATATTCATTTGAATACAGAAGTTACAAAAGAAATCATGAATGCAGCAGATGCAGTGATTGTGGCAGTTGGCGCTTATGATATTACACTTCCAATTGAAGGTGCAGATGCTCCTACCGTTGTTTCTTCTTGGGATGTTTTGGCAGGAACGGTAGAAGTAACCGGACATTGTGCAGTGATTGGCGGCGGCTTAGTAGGTGCGGAAACAGCAGAATTTGTTGCAAATAAAGGTCATGCAGTATCGATTATTGAAATGACAGATAAGATTGCGGCACAGGAGTCTTCTACCGTTTTACCTGTGATGATGGCTGATTTTGCAAAACATAATGTAAAACAGTATGTCAATACAAAAGTAAATAATATCACCAACGATGGAAAGACTATCAATGCTTCCGATGCAGAAGGAAATGCAGTTGTAATTGACTGTGATACTATTATTATGGCAGTTGGTTCTAAAAAGAATGAATTTGATGTAGAAGGTGTGACAGTACCTGTGTATTATGCAGGAGATTGTGCAGGAGAGCGTACAGCCGATATTGCATCAGCAATCCGCGGTGGATATAAGGCAGCGAATGAAATCTAATTATTTCGTAACTATTCAGAGGATAAACAAAAGAAAGTGTTTTAATATTTAATGAAAATACATAGAAAAGCCTATTGAGGCTTGAAAAAGCAGGGCTTATCGAGAAGAAAGTCCTGCTTTCTTAATTTAAACAAGAATGATAAAAATTTAACAAGAATGATAATTGAGTAACTATTCTATATTTACAGCAAATAGAGTTATGAAATATTTTGGATTTATTCAATTATGAAAGAAGATTATGAGAATTAGAGGAAGCATATGACAAAATATACACATCTTTTTCAGCCTCTTAAGGTTGGAAAAACAGAAATTAAGAATCGAATTTTTATGCCGCCGATTTCTACGAATCTGGCAAATAAAGGCTACGTAACAGAAGAATTAATTCAGCACTACGGAGCGAGAGCAAAAGGCGGTGTGGGTCTTATCGTTTCAGAAGTAGTAACGGTAGAGCCGACTTATATTTATTTGCCGGGAGATATGTCTATCCATGATGACAGTTTTATTGAAGGATGGACAAAGTTGTTTGCGGAAGTACATAAATACGGTTGTAAATTATTACCACAGTTATTTCATCCTGCTTATATGGCATTTCCAATTCCGGGTACACCACAGTTAATTGCTCCATCGAATGTAGGTCCTTATTATGCAAAAAGCGCACCGAGGGCAGTTACAAAAGAGGAATTAAAGGTGATTATCCGTCAGTTTGGTGAAGCTGCTTACCGTGTCAAACAGGCAGGTGGAGATGGTGTGGAAATTCATGCAGCACATGCACATGGATTGTTGGGAGGTTTCTTGACACCTCTTTATAATAAACGTTGTGATGAATATGGCGGAGATATCAACGGACGTTTACGTCTTACTTTAGAGGTAATTGAAGAAGTTCGTAAAAAATGTGGGGAAGATTTTATTATTCAGGTACGCATTTCGGGTGACGAATACAGTGACGGTGGTTTGAATATCAATGATATGACTTATGTGGCAAAACAGTTAGAAAAAGCAGGAGTGGATATTCTTCATGTATCGGGAGGAAATACCGTAAAAAGAGCAAGTTCTATGCCTGCTCCTGGTACGAAACAGGGTTCACATACCGATTTATCCGCTTATATCAAAAAGCGAGTAAACATTCCGGTAGCAACGGTTGGACGTATTACAGATGCATGGATGGCAGATGAAATTATTGCAAATGAGCTGGCAGATGCTTGTATGATAGGACGTGCAAACCTCTGTGAGCCTGAATTTGCCAACAAAGCTTATGAAGGCAGAGAAATAGAAATTCGTCCATGTATTGGATGTGGTCGCTGTTTAAATGGCATTATGTTTGGAAAACGTATTTCTTGTACGATTAATCCATCTTTTGAACTGGAAAATGAAGATACCTTAACAGAAGCAGAAGAAAAGAAAAACATTTTAGTCATTGGCGGCGGTCCTGCGGGAATGGAAGCAGCGTTTGTTGCAAAAAAACGCGGACATCATGTGGTACTTTGTGAAGCAAAAGGAGAATTGGGTGGTGCAATTCATACAGCCTGTGTGCCGATTGGAAAACAGGAAATGACAAAAGTAGTACAATTTATGGCACA
>CAYMHX010000039.1:11440-14048 GCA_964390325.1 uncultured Roseburia sp.
GATTTGTGCGTAATCGTGATATTACGATTTTAGAAATGGCACAGGAAATTATGATGACGGAATCTGGTTCAGGACGTAGTGTACTTGTTCAGAGAATGATGAGCAAGGGCGTAAAAATCGAATGTCTTGCAAAAGTAACTAGCGTGACACAAGACACCATTACTTATGAGCAGAATGGCACAGAGCATCAGATTACCGATGCAGATACTTTAGTATTTGCGAATGGATATCATGTGGACTTGGGTGTAGAAGCTATGCTAAAAGAAGCAGATGTGCATTATCATCTGATTGGAGATGGAGAAAAAGTAGGTAATTTAAGAGATGCAATTACCAGAGCTTATGAAGTGGTGAAGAATATATAATTTTTTGAGTAGGAAAAAAGTCCCAAACTAATGAAAAAGTATTGGAAAAAGAAGAAAAATATGCTAAGATACCTTTGCGTGTGAGAGTTAGCGTGAGAAAATCAGATATACTGATAGTCAGATACCCTAATTTTCATACTTTATAAAAAATGTTTCTAACACCAAAATTTACTTGCGGTGAAAGGTATGGCATATATAGAAAAAAAGTAAATGTGGTCAATTGTTTTATTGCCATGTTTTATTTGATATGTATTTTAGAGCTATATCTTATGTTGCATAGGGTATAGCTTTTTTATATAAAAAAATTTTGGAATAAAGGAAGAAGATGAATACAAGAATTGCATTAATAGGAATTATTGTGGAAAACTCTGAGTCGGTGTCAGCATTAAATCAGCTTTTGCACGAATACGGCAATTATATTATTGGACGAATGGGGATTCCATATCGAGAGAAAAAAATAAATATTATCAGTGTAGCAATTGATGCACCACAGGATGTCATCAGTGCTTTGGCAGGGAAAATTGGAAGACTGTCTGGAATTAGTGTAAAGACAGTATATTCAAATGTGAATAGTTAAGAGAGAAGATAAATCATGAAATATATAGTAGATGAAATCAAAGAAAAACAGAATATTACCTTAGAGCAATTAAGAGATTTACTTGATGAGAAAAAGTTTACAAAGTCAGATACGGAATATTTATATGAACAGGCGCGTAATATAGCAATTGAGGTTTATGGAAAACGAGTATTTAAACGTGGTCTGATTGAATTTACCAATTATTGTAAAAATGATTGTTATTACTGTGGGATTAGAAGAAGTAATTCTTGTGCAGAACGGTATCGTTTAGAAAAAGAAACGATTCTTTCCTGTTGTAAAACGGGCTATGAGTTGGGATTTCGTACCTTTGTTTTACAAGGCGGTGAAGATGGATATTTTACTGATGAGAGAATTTGTGAAATTGTACATACAATTAGAACAACTTATCCGGACTGTGCCATTACCTTATCCATTGGTGAGAAATCAAAGGAAAGTTACCAAAAGTATTTTGACGCGGGTGCAAACCGTTATTTGTTAAGACATGAAACGGCAAATGAAACGCATTACGCAAGACTTCATCCACGGGAATTAACGTTAAAAAATCGAAAACAATGTCTTTGGGATTTAAAAGAAATCGGTTATCAGGTGGGCTGTGGTTTTATGGTGGGTTCACCGGAGCAGACCATAGAAACTTTGTATGAAGATTTGTGTTTTATTAAGGAATTGCAGCCTCATATGGTGGGAATTGGTCCATTTATTCCACAGCAGGCAACTCCGTTTGCAAAAGAGAAAGCAGGTACTTTGGAACAGACCCTGCGACTTTTAGCAATCATTCGCTTGCTACACCCACATGTATTGCTTCCGGCGACAACGGCACTTGGAACAATTCATGAAAAGGGCAGAGAGCTTGGGATTTTAGCAGGTGCGAATGTTGTTATGCCAAATTTATCTCCAACTGATGTCAGAGAAAAGTACAAACTTTATGATAATAAAATCTGTACAGGAGATGAAGCAGCAGAAGGAGATGCAAACCTTAGAAAACGTATGGAAGCAATCGGTTATGAATTGGTGATAGATAGAGGAGATTTTATTCTATATATTCGGCGATTAAAAACTTCGCCTCATATATAGCCCTCCGAGGGATGCGCACACACGCATATAAGGAAATTGTCACTTCGTGACTGCGTGTGGCGCAGGCGTGATTTTCAATCACCGCCTATATACATGAAAAATAATAGAGAGTTTTGTGGTAGGTGAAAAAGAAAACAAAGAAGATACAAATAAAAATTTATATAGATTCAGAACGGAGGATAATATGTATAACGTAAAATCATTAAAAGCAGAGGAATTTATTTCAGACGAGGAGATTTTAGACACTTTAGCCTATGCAGATGCCAACAAAGACAATGTAGAAGTCATTGATGCCATTTTAGCAAAGGCAAGAGAGCGAAAAGGCTTGACCCATCGTGAGGCTTCGGTATTGCTTGCCTGCGATATGGAGGATAAGGTACAGGAAATGTACGAGTTAGCAAAGCAGATTAAAGAAGATTATTATGGCAACCGTATTGTAATGTTTGCACCGCTTTATTTGTCAAACTACTGTGTAAATGGCTGTGTTTACTGTCCATATCATTTAAAAAATAAGCACATTGCCAGAAAGAAGCTGACACAGGAAGAAGTAGCAAAGGAAGTGATTGCATTACAGGAT
>CAYMHX010000040.1:0-13891 GCA_964390325.1 uncultured Roseburia sp.
TTACCGTGATGCAGCAGGCAATTACTATGAAATGAACTTTGGTTTAACATACTAAGATAAAAACGGATGGTTCTGACGGATATAAGTTGGTATCATCCGTTTTTTATTTGACATATATCAATGAAGGGAATCTTGGTTTAAATTTGTTTACACTATAAAGATAGTTTGATATTTTTTGTGCAATTTTTAGGATTCGTCACTTGTAGTTAGCTAAATAATTGTTAATATATACAAAAAACACTCCACTTTTTTTGATATATATGTTATAATAACAGAAGGTGATGTAACAGCCAAGAAAGGAGACGCATAGAATGAAAGTCATTGTTGCAATTGATTCCTTAAAAGGCAGTTTGTCTTCTTTGGAAGCCGGGAATGCGATTAAAGAAGGCATTTTAAGTGTAATTCCAAAAGCCGATGTAAAGGTGTTTCCACTTGCAGATGGAGGAGAGGGAACAGTAGAAGCATTGACTTTAGGAATGGGAGGAAAATTAGAAAGCGTAAAGGTGACAGGTCCTTTGGGAAAACAGGTAGAAGCTTCCTATGGAATACTGGAATCAGAAAAAACAGCAGTTTTAGATGTATCAAGAGCGGCTGGAATTACGTTAGTAAAACCTCATGAAAGAAATCCTTTGTATACAACCACTTATGGAGTTGGAGAGTTAATTTGCGATGCAATTCAAAAAGGATGCAGACATTTTATTATAGGTATCGGAGGCAGTGCCACAAATGACGGAGGCGTGGGAATGCTTCAGGCACTTGGCTATGGTATGTTGGATAAAGATGGAAATCAAGTACCGTTGGGAGCAAAGGGATTAAAAGAGCTTGTAACCATTACAGATGACCATGTAATTCCTGAATTGAAGGAGTGTACCTTTCGTATTGCCTGTGATGTGACGAACATTTTGTGCGGCAGAGAAGGATGCAGTGCCATTTTTGGTCCACAAAAAGGTGCGACACCTAAAATGATAAAAGAAATGGATATATGGCTTAGTAACTATGCATCACTGACAGAAAAAAAGTATGAAAAAGCAGAGGCTAAGAAGCCCGGAACAGGTGCAGCAGGTGGTTTGGGTTTTGCATTTCTTTCCTATATGAATGCAGTATTAGAATCAGGTGTTGAAATTGTATTAGAAGAAACAAAACTGGAAGATTATATCAAAGATGCCGACATTGTAGTGACTGGCGAGGGTAGACTGGATGGACAGACTGTTTTTGGAAAAGCACCAATTGGTGTAGCAAGAATTGCAAAAAAGCATCAGAAATTTGTAATTGCATTTTCGGGTAGTGTAACAGAAGATGCTGTTGCTTGCAATGAACATGGAATCGATGCGTTTTTTCCTATTTTACGCAGAGTACAGACATTGGAACAGGTAATGAATCCAAAGAATGCAAAGGCGAATTTGATTGCAGCTGTAAAGCAGGTATTTCTTTTAATAAAAACAATCAATGGTTTAAAATAGTTTAAACGCTTGCTTGTTTTAAATACAACCAGTAGTTTAATAGATAAAAAGAATGTTTTGGCATTTATAGAATGCCTGACAATAAATTTTAAGGAGGAACAAAAAATGAAGATGAAAAAAGTTTTTGCACTTGGTTTAGCAAGTATTATGGCGCTGAACTTAATTGCTTGTGGTGGAGGCAGCACAGATGAAAGCAATAGTGGAGCAAACAACGAAACAAATGAAAGCACCGAAAACAACGCTGTAGTGGAAACAGAAGTTGTAAGCACAGGAGAAGTGGACAGAAGTCAGGAATTAGTTATTTATTCTAACTCTTTCTCAAATGACCAGGATGCATGGCTGGCAGAAAAAGCAAAGGAAGCAGGATTTAACCTTACATTGGTAGCACTTGGCGGTTCTGAAATGGGTGAAAGAATTAAAGCAGAACAGAACAATCCTGTTTGTGATATTGCATTTGGTATGAACATGGTTGAGTATGAACTTTTGAAGGACGAAGGTCTTTTAGTTTCATACACACCTGAATGGGCAGATAAAGTTGATTTAGAAGCATTCGGTGATGCAGAAGATAAAATGTACTGGCCGGTTATTATTCAGCCATTATTCCTTATGTATAACAAAGATGTTGTAACAAATCCACCTACATCATGGGAAGACCTTGCAAAACCTGAATATGAAGGCCTTTTCAATATGAGAGATTTAAGTGGTGGTACAGCAAAAACAATTACAGCTACAATTCTTCAGAAATATGCTGACCCAGAAGGTGACTTAGGTGTTTCTGATGAAGGATGGCAGGTAATTGCTGATATTTATGCAAACTGTCATTATGAGCAGGATGGCGAAGACTATGTTGGAAACGTAGTAAATGGTACAATTCCAATGACTGAAATGTGGGGTGCAGGTCTTTGCAAGAACCAGATTGCTTATGAAACAGAGTTTGGTGTAATGCAGCCAGAAGAAGGTGTTCCATATGTAGTAGAACAGCTTGCAATTATCAAAGGAACAGATAATGTTGAATTAGCATTAGATTTCATCAACTGGTTTGGTTCTGCTGAACAGATGTATGGATGGTCTACAAATGCCGGTGCAACACCTGCAAACGTAGATGCTTTAGCTATGGTAGAAAATGAAGATATCAAGAGTATGGCTAATTTCAAGGTTCAGGATGTAGACTGGGTATTAGTAAAAGAAAATGTAAATGCATGGGCAGAAAAAATCCAGTTAGAATATCTTGATTAATGAGATAATAGTAACTGTGAAGATACTGAATGGTTGCATATAATAATAAAAATGATAGTTTAAAGTCATAAATAAAGAAACGGGAACAAACTCAATATGCAGATATGGTAAGTTCTCGTTTCTTTCATTTTATATAACAAAGATAGAAAAACAGTTGCGAATGAGGAGATAATACAATGATTGAATTTAAGAATGTTGAAATCAGTTATGGCGATTTCGTCGCAATCAGTAATTTGAATTTAGAAATTAAAGAAGGCGAATTTTTTACCTTTCTTGGACCATCAGGATGTGGTAAAACAACAACACTTCGTGCTTTAGTAGGTTTTAATGTTCCTACAGGCGGACAGATTATTTCCAACGGAAAAGATATTACACATGAGCCTGTAGACAAACGAGGAATTGGCATGGTATTTCAGAGCTATGCATTATTCCCAACGATGACTGTATATGAGAATATTGCATTCCCATTAAAAATTAAAAAATTATCAAAAGAAGAAATTGATAAAAAAGTAAGAGAAGTAGCAGCAAAAATTAAAATTACCGATGAACAGTTGAAAAAGAATGTTTCGGAATTATCAGGTGGACAGCAGCAGAGAATTGCTCTTGCTCGTGCGATTGTACAGGAACCACAGATTCTTTGTCTTGACGAGCCATTATCCAATTTGGATGCGAAACTTCGTGTCAGTTTAAGACAGGAATTGAAACGTCTTCAGAGAGAATTAAAGATTACAACATTATATGTAACTCACGACCAGGATGAAGCGATGACATTATCTGACCGTATTGCAGTATTTAAC
This sequence comes from uncultured Roseburia sp., assembly GCA_964390325.1. Lineage (GTDB taxonomy): Bacteria > Bacillota > Clostridia > Lachnospirales > Lachnospiraceae > Roseburia. Next base: position 3,494 of record CAYMHX010000040.1, read on the forward strand.
AATGGTTATTTGGAACAGGTTGGTACACCTTATGAAATTTATAACCATTCAGGTACAGAGTTTGTTTGTGATTTCATTGGCGATATTAACCGTTTGGGAGAGGGCATTTTAACAAAAATTAACAAACAGACAGGTGCTTCTTTGGATGTGAAAAAAACAGGTTTTGTACGTCTGGAAAGATTGTTAGTAGATGAACGACCAAATACAGCAAAACTGGAAGGTAAAATTATTGACCTTGAATATAGTGGTATGCTTGTAAAATATACAATTGAGGTAATGGGAAGTGTTGTACGCATTGTAGAAAAGAATGATGGCCGTAACAAATTTATCGAAGTTGGAAATGAGCTGGCATTTTATGTAAATCCTAAAGATATTATGCAGTATTAGGAGGCAGTTATGAAGAAGAAATCAAATCCGAATAAAGTCAATCTGACTATGGGCGGAATTATACTTCGTATCGTTCTAATTGCTCTGGTTGTTGGCTTTGTTATTTATCCAAATATCAATATTATTACACAGGTTTTGTTTAAAGACGGACAATTATCTTTAGAACCTGTTCAAAAATTGATGAACTCAAAACGTGCAATTAAATGTATTATTAACTCATTTGTTTTGGGTATTTCACTTACGATTACCGTAAATGTGGTTGGTATTTTATCTGTATTAATCACAGATTACTGGGAAATTAAAGGTTCTAAAATATTACGAATCGGTTATATGACATCCTTAGTATACAGTGGTGTAGTACTTGCATCAGGTTACCTTTTTGTATATGGTAAAAATGGTATTGTAACACAGTTCCTTACATCTATTTTTCCGGGAATGAACCCGGGATGGTTTACAGGTTTTGGAGCGGTATTGTTTATGATGACATTTGCCTGTACTTCAAACCATGTTATTTTCTTAAAGAATGCAATTCATAGTATTGACTATCATACAATTGAAGCAGCACATAACATGGGTGCATCGGATTGGAAGATTTTATTTCAGGTAGTACTTCCAACTTTGCTTCCAACCATTTATTCTCTTTCTATTATGACATTCTTAACAGGTATCTGTGCGTTGTCAGGACCAAAAATGGTTGGCGGCGATTTCCAAACAATCAATCCGATGATTGTAAGTTTTGCAAACTCAACAACTTCCAGAGACCTTGCAGCCGTATTGGCAATGATTCTTGGTCTTGCAACGGTTTTCTTAATTTTCATCTTAAATAAATTAGAAAGTAAGGGTAATTTTATTTCTGTATCTAAGACAAAAGCGAAGATGAGAAAGCAGAAAATTCGTAATCCTATTGCAAATGTAGTAATACATATTATTGCATATGCTATGTTTATTATTTATATGCTTCCGATTATGTTTGTAATTATCTTCTCCTTCCAGGAATCTATGGCGGTTAAGACATCTACATTCAGCTTCGATACCTTTACATTAGAGCATTATATTACATTGTTCACAAAACCAAATGCAATGAGTCCATTCTTAGTATCTTTGATATATGCTTTATTAGCAGCATTGATTGCAGCAGGACTTTGTGTATTAGCAGCTCGTTTTGCGATTAAGAAGGAAAGAAAATTTGATAAGTGCTTTGAATATGGTATGCTTATCCCTTGGATGCTTCCAACTACATTTATTGCACTTGGAATTTTATACACCTTTAATGAGCCACAGTGGTTTGTAGGAAATAAGATTTTAGTTGGTTCTGTAGTTGCGATGCTGATTGCGTATGTTGTAATTAAGCTTCCGTTCTCTTTTAGAATGATTCGAGCAGCACTTCTTGGTGTGGATAATAACATGGAAGAAGCAGCACAGACGATGGGTGCTAAGGGAGCAAGAATCTTATTTAAAATTATTTTACCGGTCATTATGCCTAGTGTAGTTTCTGTTGCAGCATTAAACTTTAATGCATTATTAGGTGATTACGACTTATCCGTATTCTTATATTCACCAAAGTTCCAGCCTCTTGGTGTTGTAATTCAGTTCTACAGCTCAGAAGGTGCATCTATCAACGGGCAGGCTATGACATTGGTATATTCTGTAATGATGATTATCCTTTGTATGGTAGCATTATGGCTGACACAGGGAGATGGAGTTCAGAAAATTAAAAAATTATTTAAAAAATGATATAACTATATATTCGGCGATTAAAAACTTCGCCTCATATATAGACCCTCCGGGGGATGCACACACACGCGTATAAGGAATTTGTCACTTCGTGACCGCGTGTGGCGCAGGCGTGATTTTCAATCACCGCCTATATATTAAGAAATTTTCAAAAAATAGCAAAGGAATCTTGGATGTCGGATATGAAACACATATTACAATTAACCAGCGATAGATGGTCTTATGCAAGTTATATACGGAAATCGTTTCGATTGGATATTATTTATACGGTGATTCAATACAAAGAGATGAATGCTCTTTATAATCTGAATCTTGGAAAAATGCATGTCCATGATGGATTTGTAGAACGGATGTTTTTGGAACATCTGATTACAGATGAAATGATGAAAGCATATGAAGAATGCGTGATTCGTGCTTTTCATCCGTTATCCCGTTTTGATGAGGCATGTATAGAAGATTTATATGGGGTGCTTTATCAGGAACGAAAAAAATGCTTTGGTATCGATTTGATTGAAAAAGAACAGCATCTTATGGCACAGCAGGAGATAACGTTTCAACCGCAGGGGGGCATTGACCAGACGAAGAAAAAAGAGGCTCTAATGGCATCCTGTAAATCGGTAATCTTTGTTTTGACAGATGCATCCCTTTTCTTTTTGATGAAAAGAGATATAGAGGAAGCAGTCAAACAGGAAAAAACAGTTTATCTTGTGACAGGACGAGAACGTGGAGATGCTGTTCCTTCTAAAGAGTGGATGGAAACAGTTTATGCATCGAATGAGAAGATACATTATCTTACGATGGAATGCAGAAATCATGGATTGAATTTTGAGGGAGTTTCATGGAATGCAGAACTTCAAAGTCAAATCCATCAGAATGAAACATTTTTCATGATATATGGAGAAGACGGATTTTTAAGCTGTAAAGAACTGTTGATTGATAGTATTGTTTATGGAATTCCTTCCGGATATTTTACCAGAACATTGACCAATCAGCATACGGTAGACAGGGCTTGTGTTGTTTATATACCGAAAAAATTTGATATTACTCGTTATGTGAGTATCTGGGGCAAGACTAGAATTTCTTATTGGCAGCTTGCGAAATTGTGGGAAGTGTTTGGAGATGAAATTTATGATTGTACACCAGAGGAGCTTTATCTGAAATATCCGCAGTATTTTTTGAATGTTTATTCGGATAGTACAGAATATGAGGAGGCATCATCAAATTATCCAATTCAGCTTGTATGGGAAGATGAAAAATCAGAAACTTCTGTTATGAAACAGTTTGACAGAATGCGGGATGAGGCAATCCAAAAATATTTGAATAAAAATGAGAATATTCAGTATGTTTCAGCTTATTTCAATGAAGAAATGGAGCAGACGGATATTCCATGGTATTTAGATGAACAGCAGAATGGAATTTTAGTTCAAGCAATTCGGGTAGGAAAAGTCAAAGATTCTTATGTAATAAACTGTAACGGAAAAACAGTAAGAAATATAATGCGAGATGACCCAAGAGAAGAAAATACGATTAGAATTTTGTCGAATTTCCTGTTTTTTTTAACGCCAAGACTGGCACAAGTATATAACGAACTTAGAAAAGATGAGAAAAGACAACAGATTGATTTTTGTGGTGGTCATTTAGATTATATGCTTTATTACGAAGAAGGAAAACGGATAGAAACATTTCCATTATTCTGTAAATCTTGTATTGGTATGACAGAGGAAGGGAAATATTTATTCTTTCGTTTCCAATTGGCCGGCGGCAGTATAACGATAAATGGAGAAACCGTCCGATGGGAGAAAAATGGGGTAAATACGGAATTTTCGGAAAAAGTATCGGTATATACACCACTTTATGCAAAGGAGAAAGAGTGTACAGAGCCAAAGAAATATAAAATGCAGGTAGGAAAAGACCGTATTAATATTGTTATGGTGCAAAATCACATTATCTGTATTAGAAAAGGACCTGTTGTTCTTTCTGGTATAGGGGTCGTTCTTTCCATGGAAGAAGAAATGGGAATTCAATTTCTGGAAAAAATCGGTGCGAATCCAATAGAAGATGGATATTTTGTATGTGAAAATTTTGACGTTCGTGTGGTGCTGGATAAACCGGAAGGTGTAGAAGACTGGAATCGGCTGAAATGGGTCTATGGAGGCGGATTATCTTTGCTCATGGATGGACAAAGTCCTTGTGATGAAGGAGAAGATGCGTTGATTCAATGGCTTTCTAGAGAAGGGTGGATGTCTGCTTTATCGAAACAGACACAGGAATCGGCAATTGAAAAATTGACGAAGCATCCAAGGACGGGAATTGGAATTACCAAAGATGGAAATCTTGTGATTTTGGTTTATTCGGGGAGAACAGCTTTATCTGTTGGTGCAGATTATCGGGAAATGGTTTTCATTGCACGAAAGATATTCCCTGATATTTGGAATATGATGAACGTAGATGGGGGCGGTTCTTCATTTCTGGGAATGACAGTTGGGAATAGTTTTATGGAGCTTAGTTTTCCTGCCACATCTGCGGATAATTGTGCAGGTATGGTTAGATTGGTAAATACAATTTTATGTTTGGAGCCGTAATTTAGGAGAAGGTTATTAAGAGATGATGCAATCAGAAGTTTGCAGGTAAATGTGTTAAAAAAATTAACACATGGAAAGGCAGGATTATTATTATGATTAAATTTGGAACGGGTGGTTGGAGAGCGATTATTGGGGAGGAATTTACAAAAGCCAATATTCAAATTTTTGCAAAAGCCATGGCGGATAAATTAAAAGCGGAAGGTGTTGATAAGCAGGGTGTGGTTATGGGGTATGACCGCCGCTTCCTTTCGAGAGAAACAGTTATCTGGACAATGGAGGTATTAGCTGCCGAAGGTATAAAGACGTATTTTGTACGCCGTTCGGTTCCGACACCGTTGGTTATGAATTATGTAATGAAGCATAATTTTTCTTATGGTATGATGGTAACAGCAAGCCATAATCCATCTTTATACAATGGTATTAAAGTATTTACAGCAGGTGGAAGGGATGCAGATGAAGTACAGACGGCAGATATTGAAAGATATATTGAAAAAGTAGACCCTTCTGCAATTGAGAGAATGGATTATGAAGAAGCAGTAGAAAAAGGACTGATTATTGAGTTTTATCCAATGAATGAGTACATTGATGATATCATGTCTAAGATTGATATGGAAGCAATTAAGAAGGCTGATTTAAGTGTATGCTTTGACCCGATGTATGGTGTAAGTGAATATGCACTTAGTACAATCCTGATTTCAGGGCGCTGTGATTTGAGAATGATTAATCAGGAACATGATACTTTATTTGGTGGCAGAATGCCTGCACCATCTGAGGACCGTTTGCTTATGTTAAAATCTTATGTTATGGATAGAGGCTATGATATGGGAATTGCTTCGGATGGTGATGGAGACCGGTTGGGCGTGTTTGATGATAAGGGACATTATATCCACGCGAACGATATTTTAGTATTGTTGTATTATTATCTGTTGAAATATAAAGGCATACAAGGACCAGTTGTGCGAAATATTGCAACAACACATAGATTGGATAAAATTGCTGAAAAATATGGACAAAAGTGCTATGAAGTTCCTGTTGGATTTAAACATATTTCTTCTAAGATGATGGAAACAGGGGCAATTATCGGTGGCGAATCTTCTGGTGGTCTTACTGTAACAGGACATATCAATGGAAAAGACGGTGTATATGCAGCTTCTTTATTAGTTGAAATGGTAGCGGTAACAGGCAAAAAATTATCAGAGTTAATGGATGAGATTGTAGCAGAATGCGGTTCTACCTATATGGAAGAACGTGATTATTCTTTCAGTGAAAAAGTAAAAGCTGAATTGATGAAACGTCTCTTTGAAGATAAAGAGCTTCCGGATATGGGAGGATATGAAGTGGATCATGTTTCTTATATGGATGGATGCAAGGTATACTTTAAGAATGGTGGCTGGGTGATTGCCAGATTCTCTGGTACAGAACCATTACTCCGTATTTTCTGTGAAATGCCAAAACAGTCTGAGGCAGTATTTATTTGTAACCGTTTTAAAGAGCTGCTCAATTTATAAATTTTATATTTTGCGAGGAAAATGAGAAAATGTATACAAAAAATGATATTCTCAAAAAAAAGTTGGAAGAAAAAGAAATTTTAATTGCATCTCATAGAGGCGTATGCGGTGGAAATATTTGTCAGAATAACCGTCTTGCTTATAAGGCTGCGTTATTATATGGTGCAGATATGATTGAAATGGACGTAATTCAGTCAGCAGATGGAGTTTTTTATGCATATCATAATGGTACAGAGAAGGTAAACCTCGATATTGACAGAGATATCAGAGAGATGACCTCAGAAGAAATTGATGCACAGCAGTATTATAACTGGTTACATAAGACATCTGGTATTAAAGTTGCAAAAATGGAAGATATTTTGGATGAATTTGAAGAACAGTGTTTGATTAATATTGACCGTTCGTGGTTTTATTGGAAAAATGTAATTGAAGCATTGAGCAAAAGACCAAATAGAGGCTCCATCTTATTAAAGAGTGCGCCGGAACCGGAACTTTTACAGACCCTTCAGGATTCGGGTTCAGACCTTATGTATATGCCGATTGTACGGTCGGTGGAAGACTGGGAGAGAGTGAAGACCTATGATATCAATGTTGCAGCAGTAGAAGTGATTTTTGACTCTTTAGAGCATCCGTTGATAGCAAAGGAACGTTTTGAAGAATGGGAAGAATTAGGTGTAATTCCATGGGTGAATGCTATTTCTCTTGGAACAGAGCCTCGTTTTAACATTTCAGCAGGGATTGGTGATAATCTTGCAATTGACAAAGGTTTTGATGAAGGCTGGGGCAGCTTAATTCGTATGGGCTTTAAAATTCTTCAGACAGACTGGCCAGGGTTGATGACGAGGTACTTAGAAGAAAGAAAGTAACGAAAATAAAATAGTTATCGTAGGTTTGGTTAGTAAAATACTGGTACGTTTATTTTTTATCAAATAAACGTGCCAGTGCTTTTCTATAAAAAAATAAGTAAGTTGTCTTTTTATATAGGCGTGATTTTTAATCACCGTCTATCTAGTAAAGACGAAATTGTGCAATATTTTAAATTTGTATCATTTAGAACTAAGGAGTAGATAAGAATGGAACAGTTGAAAAGTATTATAATGGAGTGGAGTACGCTTTCCGTTGCGATTCGGCTGACAACTGCTTTTTTGGTTGGAACCGTAATTGGAATCGAACGGCGGGCAAAGAGAAAAGGGGCAGGAATCAAAACCTATTCTTTAGTATGCGTAGGAGCGGCACTGGTTATGCTGACAGGTCAGTTCATAAGTATCAATTTTGAAGGGAATATGGATGTGGCACGTTTGGGTGCACAGGTAATCAGTGGTGTGGGTTTCTTGGGTGCAGGAACTATTATGGTGACTGGACGAAATCAGGTAAAGGGACTGACAACGGCAGCAGGACTTTGGGCATGTGCCTGTTTGGGATTAGCAATCGGAATTGGTTTTATAGATGGTGCTTTGATTGCAACGTTTTTGATTTTTATTACTTTAAAAGTACTGGCTAGGATAGATGTGATGATGCACCATAAAATCAAAGTGATAGAGCTGTACATAGAGTTTGAAAGTAACAGGCATATCATAGAGTTTTTTAATGAGATAAGAAAAAATGAAATTAAGGTAGATGGATTTGAGTTAGGAAAGTCCAAAATTAAAGGAGAAGGACCGAATATTGTCGTTACTCTCCAATTGCCTTATAGTGGTGCATATATGACAACGTTAGAGAAAATCAAAGTGATGGACGGCGTGCATTATGTAGAAGAATTACTGTAACTATTAGTGTTGCAAGTTACTTTTGCACCTTAGATGGCTAAGGTGTGAAAGTAACATAAGCAGAAAACGGAAATGAAAAGTTGAAAGATAATACTTGACTAATAATTATAATATAATTATGAAAGAGATAAAATTTGAATGTAATGAAAATAAGAATAAAAAAAATAAAATCAAGCACAAAATAACATTTGAAGAAGCGAAAACTGTATTTGAAGATGAAGAAGCACTGGTAATTGATGACCAAGACCATTCACAGGAGGAAGATAGATTTATAATATTAGGTCTTAGTAAAAAGGCTAATCTTTTGGTAGTCTGCCATTACTATAGAGAATCTAACACGGTAATTCGAATTATTTCAGCAAGAAAAGCAACAAAAACAGAAACAAATTACAATTAATATTGATAGCGATGCCATCGATTATTTTAAACGTCAGTCAGAGAATTGTGGTATTCTTTATCAGACTCTAATTAATTTATATTTATGTGATTGTGAGGCTAATTCCAGAGAACTTCAAATATCTTGGAAGTAGAATTATAAATGAGGTAACAAATATGTTAAAAGTAGAAAATCTATCCTTTTCTTTTTCGGATAAGGATTTATATACAAATGTCTCATTTACATTAGAAGAAGGACAGCACTGTGCTTTTATTGGCAGTAATGGGACTGGAAAGACAACATTGGTTGATATACTGATGAATACAGAGGAATATTTATACGATGGAAAGATTAAAAAAGAAGAAAATCTTCGTATTGGTTATGTCAGTCAGGTGTCGAAGTCTAATAAGGACCAAGAGATTACTGTTTTTGATTTTTTGAGTGAGGAATTTGTGGAAAATCAGGCGAAAAATGCGAAACTTTGTGAAGAAATGGCAGTAGCAGAGGATTTGGAGTCTGTGTATGAAGAATATCAGAAGGTATTAGATGAATTTGCAGCGATGGATGGAGACCATTATGAGTCAAATATCCGAAAACAGTTGAAAATTGCAGGGCTTTCTAAATTGGAACATTTGGAGCTTGCAAAGTTAAGCGGCGGGGAGTTTAAGCTGATACAGATTATTAAACAGATGATTTTACAGCCTGGACTTTTGATTATGGATGAGCCTGATGTATTTTTAGATTTTCATAATTTGAATGGTTTAAGGGATTTGATAAATGCACATAAGGGTACCCTTTTAGTAATAACGCATAACCGATATTTGTTAAATCATTGTTTTAATAAGATTTTACATTTAGAAAATGCAGATATACAAGAATTTGACGGAAATTATGTGGAATATAATCTGGCATTATTATTAAAAAAGATAGAACTTCAAGAGTTGGCTGCAAAGGATTTGGAAGAAATTGAACGAACCAGAAAGATGGTAGAACGTTTACGAAATGAGGCTACAAAAATTGACAGTGCGCAAAAGGGGCGGTCATTAAAGGCGAAAGCAACGCAGCTTGCACGATTAGAAGCAAGAAGAATCAAAGAGCCATTTGTAAATTTAAGACAGCCGAATTTGAAACTGCCAGAGTTTGTTCAAACGGAAGAAAAAGTGCTTCTTGCTGTGCAAAATTATAGTCTTGCCTTTGATGAACTTCTTTTGGAAGAAGTAAGTTTTGAACTCCATGAGGGGGAAAAACTGGCGATTGTGGGGGCAAATGGAACAGGAAAAACGACTCTTTTGCGTGAAATTTATGCAAATTGTCATTCGGCAATTTGCTTATCAGAAGATGCCGGAATTGGATTTTTATCTCAAATTCATGGAGAAACGTTAAACGAAGATAATACAGTTTATAAGGAAATGGAAGAACTTGGTTTTGAAACAAAAACACAGATAGAAACGTATTTGGCAGATTATTGTTTCGAGGAGGAGCATTTAAACCGTAAAATTGAACTGTTATCAGGTGGAGAGAAGAATTTACTTCAATTGGCAAAAATTGGATGTGGCGATGCGAATTTATTGCTTTTAGACGAGCCTACAAGCCATTTAGATACCTATTCTCAGCTTGCATTGGAAAAAGCATTGGCAGAGTATAAAGGGGCTGTCCTTATGGTGTCACATGATTTTTACAGCATTGCAAATTGTGCAGATTTTGTACTTTTTGTGGAGGGAAAAACTGTTCGTAAGATGAGAATTCGTTCCTTCCGAAAAATGATTTATGAGAATCATTTTGATAAAGAGTATCTGGAATTGGAACAGCAGAAAAAACAGTTAGAAACTAGAATTGAAACATATTTGAAGGCCTTTGATTATGAAAGTGCAAAAACATTGAGCCAAGAGTTGGAAGAAATTGTAACCAAAATGAGTTAATATCTGTAGAACAATCTGATATTTAGCTGTGTAAGAGCTAAATGGAGCTTATATGGCTGAAGTGTTATGAATTGTTACTGTTCACAGAGCTATCAGACATTTACTGTCGGATAGCGAAATAGCATG
>CAYMHX010000041.1:0-13803 GCA_964390325.1 uncultured Roseburia sp.
CTGCTGTTTATCCATTAATTCATAAATGGTATCTGTCTGGTCACCATTTGTAACGATTGTTTTATTGCCAAGCACACGCACCGGTGCATAGATAATTAAACTTGGGTCACTTAATTTTGATGGGTCAAATGCCTGTGTACGAATGCCCTCGCCTTCTTCTACAAACACACGGTTACGGCTATTTTCGCTTCTTCCCATAATAAAGTAAGCTGTTACGGCATATTTTCCATCTTTTGATTTACCAATTACAATTCCGCGTCCCGGATATGAATTTCCTGCTAATTCCTCTTTTAACGATAATAACTTCATATAAATACCATCCCTTTCTGCTCTCTACCAATTTAAGCCCAATGCCTAAATATTACATAAAATGAAATAGAGTTGAAAAATTTTCCAGCTCTATTCTATCATCTCTAATATATTTTTACAATAGCTATGATTTATTAGCTATATAAATTTATTTACTTAATTTTATAAGTTTATCTAATTATACAACAAACAAAAGCACAAAATTGTTATGAATTTTTCTGTATTTGCTCATTTATAAATAATTATTTACAAATCCAATTTTAAGGATTTTCCAATTTCCATAGCAATAAATTGTAAAACATCTATTACAACTGAATTTCCAAATTGCTGATAAGCTTGGTTCGTATTTTGACAAATTTTATAAGTATCAGGATAACCCATAATTCTAGCACATTCTCTAGGATGTAATCTTCGAGGTTTTCCATTTATCAAATATCCTCCTGTTTTTGCAAAAACCCCACCTCCATAAGCTGATAATGTAATAGCAATTCCTTTTATACTGTAAATGCGTTCTCCTTGTCCGCCTTTATTCACAGTTCCTAAACGAATAGACTTATTACTATAAGTTTCATCTATATTTTCTTTATAGTAGGTATCAGGTCTATTAACGTATAAATGTTCGACCATTTTTTCATCTTCAAGCAAAAAATCTTCCACGTGACGAGTTAAAGGAAATGATTTTGGATAAGTAAATGTCTTTATCTTTAAATCATTTCTAAAACAAACCATATAAATACGTTCTCGTTTTTGAGGTATGCCGTAATCTACGGCATTAAGAACTTTTTGATGAAATTGGTATCCAAGTTCTTCCATTGTGGCTTTTACAACGGAAAGAGTACGTCCATTATCATGTGTTGCAAAGTTTTTTACATTTTCCATAAAAACTACTTTTGGCTTTTTTGCTTTTACAATTCTTGCAACATCAAAAAATAATGTACCACGACTATCTTCAAATCCTCGTTGTTTTCCACTAATAGAAAAAGCTTGACACGGAAATCCTGCACATAAAATATCGTGTTCAGGAATGGTATTTTCATCTATTTTTGTAATATCACCTTCTGGTATTTCTCCAAAATTTTCAGCATAAATATTCTGTGCATATTTATTCCATTCATTTGAATATACACATCTTGCACCAAGAGATTCCAAAGCAAGGCGAAATCCTCCCAATCCTGCAAACAAATCTATAAATGACATTCCAAGAAGAGGTTTTTCTTTTATAGTAATCATAAATAGGAACTCCTTTTTGTGTTTTTAAACCAAATTATAGTAAAGTTACAAATCTGATTCAAATTCATCTAAATCAGATGCATCTTGTGATTTTTTTAATCGTATGGAAAAAATTACATTCATATTATAGGTATTGGAAAGCCTTCTTATCTCATAAACATGAACGGACTGCTCGGAAAAATAATACGTATAATCTCCAATTCCAAATCGATTTTGCACAATATTATCTCTAATTTCAGCAAATAATTTTTTCCCTTCCGAATAAAAAATAGCATTTGGATAACTTTCTTGTATCTTATCTTTTATAAGCGAAATATCTTTCTTAGCCGGCTCACTAGAACCACTCTTTTTTATTCTATATGTCGCAACAATATCAAAATATGCTGCAAATCTATCAATAGGAAAAATAACATAATCTTCCTTATAACTGATAATGTATTTTACATTTTTTTCTTTGTAGTATTCAACAATCCAATCACAAAATACAGAAGTATCAATATCCAACCCTTCACCTGCTGTTCCAGCATTATGAAATCTATCAAAGTCATTATTCATATATTCAATAATTATATTTGTCATTTCATTTGATTCACTACGATTGCGAGGTGAAAATTGAAATGTTTCCATTTCTTCATTTGGCAAAAGAACAAATTGACCTGATTGTGCTGCAGTATCTTTTGCTTCAATATAAAAATCAATCATTCCATTTTTTACAACAGCAATATCTGATTTTGTCGAATCCATGCCGCCTTCATGTTCAAAAGATATTTTATCTGTACTATATAAACGTTTTAGATATTCATAACATCTACGTTCAAATGCTTCTCCTGTTTTCATTTTTTCTCCATTTTTATATTCTCAATTATTTCTTACTTTAAAATCATTACCTTCGTTTTAAAAACGTGCCATCCCATTTTGGTTTGACACGTTTTATTTCATAATACTTTACATTAATTTTTAAAACTATGTATAGGTGCAGGAATACGTCCACCACGATTGATAAAATCATCACATGAGAATTTATTCACAGGCATAATTGGTGCATAACCGAATAAGCCGCCAAATTCTACACTTTCACCCACGCCCTTTCCAATAACAGGAATTAAACGGGCTGCGGTTGTCTTCTGGTTAATCATACCAAGTGCCATTTCATCTGCGATAATACCTGAAATGGTAGTTGCTTTTGTATCACCGGGAATCGCAATCATATCTAATCCTACGGAACATACACAGGTCATTGCCTCTAATTTTTCTAAGGTGATTGCTCCTGCTTCCACCGCATTTATCATACCTTGGTCTTCGCTGACAGGAATAAATGCACCACTTAATCCTCCAACGTAAGAAGATGCCATAACGCCGCCCTTCTTTACTTGGTCGTTTAATAATGCTAAGGCCGCTGTTGTTCCCGGCGCACCTGCGTATTCTAAACCAATTTCACAAAGAATATCTGCTACACTATCTCCAACTGCCGGAGTTGGTGCTAAGGATAAATCTACGATTCCAAATGGAATAGCAAGCTGTTTGGAGGCCTCCTGTGCCACTAACTGTCCTACACGAGTTACTTTAAATGCTGTCTTTTTGATGGTTTCACAAAGCACTTCAAAGTTTTCTCCGCGTACTTTTTCCAATGCACGTTTTACAACACCAGGACCACTGACACCTACGTTAATAATTGCATCTGCTTCTGTTACGCCATGGAATGCACCTGCCATAAATGGATTATCATCCGGAGCATTACAGAATACTACTAACTTCATACAGTCAACCGAATCTCTATCTTTCGATTCTTCTGCCACTTCTAACAAGATTTCACCCATTAATTTTACAGCATCCATATTGATACCTGTTCTTGTGGAAGCAAGGTTTACGGAACTGCATACACGCTCGGTACTACAAAGTGCCTTTGGAATGGAGCGAATTAACATTTCATCTGCGGTTGTCATACCCTTACATACCAATGCAGAATAACCGCCAATTAAGTTTGCTCCTACTTTTGCTGCTGCTTTATCTAATGTCTTTGCAATTGTCACAAAATCTTCCGGCTTTTTACAGGCTGCACCACCGACTAATGCAATTGGTGTTACGGAAATTCGTTTGTTTACAATCGGAATCCCATATTCACGCTCAATTTTTTCTCCTACAGTTGCCAAATCTTTCGCAACGGTTGTAATTCTATTATAAATATTTTCATTTAATTTATCCAAGTCAGAATCGATACATTCTAACAAGCTGATTCCGATAGTAATGGTTCTCACATCAAGATTTTCGTGTTCTACCATGTTATTTGTTTCAATAACCTCGTATCTGTTTATCATAATCTTTTCTCCATCTTTATTTTCTAATTTACAGTTCACACCACGCTATTCGCAAAGGCGACTTCGTTGCTTTCTTGCTGCTTCGCAACTAACTTTGCTCATAAAATGGCGTTCCCTTCGTCAGCCAAAATGCAAAAAATCATAATGCAAGCATCTGATTCTTTGCATTTTAACTGATGTGTGAACTGTAAACATTAAATGCGGTGCATCATATCAAAAATTTCTGCTCTCTGACACTTAATTGATACGCCAAGTCCTTCACCGATTTTATTCATTTCTTCCTGACAATCTGCAAAAGAAACTTCGGAACCGCTTCTGTCTACAATCATCATCATATTAAAATATCCGGAAACAATTGTCTGAGAAATATCTAAAATATTAATCTTATTTTCTGCAAGATAAGTACAAACCTTTGCAATAATTCCTACTGTATCTTTTCCAACTACTGTAATAATCGTCTTTTTTGCGTTATTTTCCATCACTTTATCCTCGCCTTTCCATATTTATTAATTTGAGTTTTACTATAACGATTGCATTTTATAGCAATGCAATTAACAATTACCTTTTCTCAAATACAATATCATACTTTGCGAAAATATTCTGTTAATATTTTCACAATTTTTCCTATTATCTTAGCATAATTTCCATCAAAATGCAATATGGCAGGATGCCTGTTCCCGATTTGCCACATACATTGGAAAATCGCTGGCATAATACGGATTTTCTCCCATATCTACTTCCACTCTTACCGTTTCATAGGCTAACTGCGGATAATTATTTTCTTTACTCAGATGGCCCAGTATCACTGCTTTAAAATCATCATGCAATACTTCTCCTAATAATCTGCCACAATTTTCATTGGATAAATGCCCTCTATCTCCTAAAATACGTTGTTTTAACGGATAAGGATATGGTCCTGTTTCAAGCATTCTTACGTCATGATTTGCTTCCAATAACAATACATCTGCATTTTGAAGCTTTTTTACAATTCGGTCATCATAATATCCTAAATCCGTCATCACAACGGCTGTTTTTTCTCCCTGTTTTACCTTATAAGAAACAGGGTTTGCTGCATCGTGGGAAATGGAAATCGGCTCGACTGTCATATCAGCAATCATAAATTCCTGCTCAGGTACAATTTCGTGAAACAGTGATTCTTCTATTTTTCCTACCGATTTCATCTGCTTTATAGCTTCTATCGTTTCTTTTGTACTATAAATGGGTATTCCATATCTTCTTGCTAAAACACCCAAACCTGCCACATGGTCGATATGCTCATGTGTCACTAAAATCCCCTGCATTTCTGATGTTTTTAAATCGATACTGTTTAATCCTTCTTCAATCCTCTTACCACTAATCCCTGCATCAATTAAAAGATGTCCTGTATCTGTCCCCACATAAATGCAGTTCCCGCTGCTTCCACTCGCTATACTACATAATTCCATAGCTTAATCCTCTTTCCAAGCCAGTTCAATTCTATCACCGTCTTTTAATACTGCTGTATATTGGGCAACCTCGCCGTTTAACTTCGTAATAATACCACGGCCTCCCCCAGCTTGTAAATCAAAATCATAATAATCGAAAATATCAACGAAAATATATTCACTTTTTCCACTTAATGTAACAGGAGTATTATTTACCATGACATGTATGCTGTGAATGAGCGTAGATGTTTTTTTTTGCTGTTCTACTTTTATTTCTTCTTTTTCTGCTTTATCAGCATCGTTTTCTTCAGGGCTTTCTGCTTCCTCGTCTGTTACTGCATAAGATAACGTTGTCCATTCTAAGGTAAAATTATCATAAACTAAGGTATCCAAAGCCACGCTGCGATTATTGACAAAAACATCTTCTGTCATATCAATTTCTACGTCCATAAATTCTGCAATCTGTTCTACCGTATAATAACTGCGAATTTCTACCACATCTCCATCCAAAATTTCATATGCACCCGGTTTTAATTCGCCATTGACCTCCACACATTTTGGACAAGTAATACGACTGCCATTTACTACAAAACTAAGCTTCTGTCCCTTATATTCCTCCAGTTTTTCAATACGAAGCACTGCATCTGCTCCCTGTGTGGAACGTTCAATTTCAATTTCACTGTTTGGCTCCAGGCGGGTATTCATACCAGCAGGTTTGCCATTCATCATAATAACAGCCGACTCTCCTGCCCTTCCCCGTTCCACTTTATCAATTCCATTAATGGTATAATGAATTTCTTTTCCGCGCTTCGGAAATAAATCTTCATTGCTAAGACCAGCCTGCAATGCTGCATCTACAATTGTCAACTTATTATTATTATAAAGCTTGACACGTTCTCCATTTAAACGCACCATAATAAAGCTGTTTTTCTGATAATAATAATTCATGCAGATACCAATTGGTGTTACCAATAACGGGTCTTTTTTAATATCCTGCTGCAAGAATGTTACTTCCTGCAATACTTCTTCACCACGCAAAGCAACACGTTCTTTTACAATACCCAGTTTTTCTGCAAGTTTTTCGGTATAACCATGCACCTTACCACCGCCGCCTACAATAAATGCTGCACTAACGGACTTGTCTCCATTTAATTCCTTAATTTTTGCGGCAACGGCTGTGGTCATACGTTCTACGGCAGGCTCTGTTAATTTCCATATCTCCTCTGATGAAATCGTATGCTCAAGCAACATAATATCCCGATATGTAATTTCACCGCCTTCGCCGCTTGCTAATTTTATTTCTTCTGCTGTTTTAAAGTCTACCAAATATTCTTGTACAATCAAATCAGTAAGCTCATCTCCTGCTAAAGGAATCATACCATAAGCAACAATACTTCCTCCCTTTGTTATAGAAATATCCGATGTCCCTGCTCCAATATCCACCAAAGCAATGTTTAACATACGAAATGCTTCCGGAATTGCAATATTAATGGCTGCAATCGGCTCTAAGGTCATACTTGCTACATTAAGCCCTGCCTTTCCTACTGCCGAATACAAACCATCGACTACATCCTCCGGTAAAAACGTAACAATAATGTCTTCGCTAATAGTTTCTGCCTTATGACCTTCCAAATTTGAAAAAATTTCTCCGTTCAAGTAATATTTTACTACGGTATAACCAACACAGTAAAATTTATACTGTGTATCATTTTCTTCTTTTAAAATTTTCTGTGCTTTCTCAATTCCAAGTAAATCCAGTGTATGCACATCTTCTGCCGTAACCACTGCTTCTTCTGAATAGGTATATTCTACACTGACGGTAACTGTTTTTAACACACGACCCGCAGCAGCAATACATACTTCTGTCAACGGCTGTTTAATCTGGTCTTCTAACTTTTGTTTTACTTTTGTAATTGTCTTTGCTACACGGCCAATATCGTGAATTTGTCCGTCTATCATCGCTCTAGTCTCATGTTCCATAATGCACTGTGCCTGAACGATAAAACTATGTTCATCTTCCAAATATCCTACCGTGCCTACTATATTTCTTGTTCCAATATCTAATCCAAATACAAATGGCTGTTCCATTCCCACCACATTCTCCTTTTTTCTATCTGACTCAAGCCCTAATGCTTTGTCTATCTGTACAAAAGTTTCCGACAAATTTCCGTTATTGTCAATGGTAACTTTGCACATTGCCCGATAAATTTGTTCCGAAAGCTGACTTGCAAAAATCTGCTCTACCTTTTCTTCTGAATAGCCTCTTGTCGTCATCAAACGTTTCTTCCTAATTTCGGGAACAGCATAAATATACCATAATTCATCACAAATTTCATCGTAACTTTCTTCGATTAATAATGCCGCTTCTAAAATCAAAAAATCCAACCGTTTTTCTTTCTTTTCCAGTGCAAACTGTTCCTTCACGTACTCTTTTACCGCAGGATGCACAATGGAATTCATCTTTAAACGTTTTTCAGGAGAAGAAAAAATGACCTTAGCAAGCCGTTCCCTATCAAACTCACCATTTACATCCAACAGGTTTTCAAACATAAAGGCTTTTATAATTTTTTTATAACAACGGGTTCCTTTTTTCATCAGGTCATGTGCAATTTCATCTGCAAGCATAACCCTGACTCTTTCTTTTTTACTTAAATAGGTTAAAACCGCTGATTTTCCTGCTCCTACACCACCAGTAATTCCGATAAATTTCATGTTTTCTCAAAGAATTCTCCTTTGCAATATTTAAGTCAGTTACAACTCATCTCATCTTATTTCATCACAGCAAAATGATTGTTATTTTTTTAACAAATTGGATATTCGATAAAATCACTTCGCTTCATACCAGTTTTTCCCGATATGTGCCTCTACTTCTAATGTCACAGCAAGTTTCGCAGCCTCTTTCATTCCATTTATTAAAATTTCCTTTACTTTTTCAATCTCATCCTCTGCTGTTTCTACCAGCAATTCATCATGTACCGTTACAATCAAACGAGATTTCAATCCCTGTTCTAATAAAGCATCATGTACACGGTTCATTGCAATTTTAATAATATCTGCTGACGTTCCCTGAATTGGTGCATTCATTGCCACACGTTCTCCAAACGAACGCTGCATGAAATTACTGCTTGCCAATTCCGGTATCGGTCTTCGTCTGCCAAACATCGTGGTTACATAACCCTTTCCTTTTGCATCTGCTACTAATTTATCTAAAAATGGCTTCATCTTAGGATAGGTTTCAAAATAACGTTCCATATACTCTGCCGCTTCTTTTTTGGAAATGCTCAAATCCTGACTCAATCCAAACGAACTGATACCATATACGATACCAAAATTTACTGCCTTCGCATTTCGTCTCTGTAAGTCTGTCACTTCTTCAAACGGGATATGAAAGACCTGTGAAGCTGTAATTCTATGAATGTCCTGTGCCTGTTTATAGGCTTCGATTAGCTTTTCATCACCTGACATATGTGCCAGCACACGAAGTTCAATCTGAGAATAATCTGCATCCATAAATACATAGCTGTCTTTCGGCAAAAATGCTTTTCTAATAAGCCGTCCAAGTTCAATTCTAATTGGAATATTCTGCAAATTCGGGTCTGTACTGCTAAGACGACCCGTTGCCGTAATGGTCTGTTTAAAATTGGTATGAACCCTTCCATCTTCTTCCGAAATAAACTGTACTAAACCGTCTGCGTAAGTGGACTTTAACTTTGTAAGCTGTCTGTATTCTAAAATATCTGCTACAATCTTATGCTCTGCTGCCAGTTTTTCTAAGACTTCTGCTGCCGTGGAATAACCTGTTTTGGTCTTTTTTCCATATGGCAATTTTAATTTTTCAAATAAAATAACACCCAATTGTTTTGGAGAATTGATATTAAATGTTTCTCCTGATTGTTCATAAATCTGCACTTCTAATTCTTTTATCCGAACTGAAAGTTTTTCTCCGTACTCTTTTAAAGCCTCTGCATCTAAAATAATTCCTTTGTCTTCCATATCTGCAAGCGTAAATACCAAAGGCATTTCAATATCCATAAAAAGAGCATACATTTCTGTTTCTTTTAACTGTGCTTCCATGACAGACTTCGTTTTTAACGCTGTGTAAGCCTGATAGCAGACATAATTTAATGCCTCAGTCTTTTTCTGGACAAATGCAGTTTCTATGCCCATTTTGCCCATCAAATCAGCTCTGGAGGCTATCATAAGTCCTGCATAGTCCTTTGCCAAATCCTCATAGGGATATTCACTTTTTAATGGATTTAATAAATATGCTGCGATGACACCATCAAATAAATTAGAAAGAGATAAAGAACCCTTCTCTTTCTTTTCTATCATATTTAATAGCTTTAACTGAGGTTTCAAATGCAGGGTAATATATTCACTTGCTTTACTCTCTGTCAAAAAAGAAACCAATACTTCACTTGTTAATGTTTCATTAGATTGGAAGAAATAGGTATCTTTTTCTCCAAACGAGATTGCCATTCCAAAAAAAGAATTGGTCTGCGGTATCGCAAATAAACTTAACTGTCCCGATTCTTCTACGTTTCCATTTTTTTCTTCAAACGGAATGATTTGAAATGCACAAGGTTTTCCCTGTACTTTTGCAAAAATCTCCTTCGCCTCTTTTTTCTCTGTTACACATTGAAAAAATGTTGCTGCCTGATTTTTCGGTGCCATCACCTCAAAACGACCAAGAAAATGTTTTAATTCTAATTTTTTACAAAGCAAATAGGCTTCTTCTGTATATAAATCAGAAATCTGTTCTAATCTTGCTGTTTCTATCTCATATTCAATTTCTGCATTCGTTTCAATGGTAGCAAGTGTTTTGCATAATTGTGCCAGTTCATAATGCTCTTTTAAATTCTTCGCAGCTCTTGGTGGTTTTACTTCGTCGATATGCTCATAAGCATTTTCAATACTGTGATACTGCACAATCAAAGCCGTTGCTGTCTTTTCTCCAATGCTTGGAACACCCGGAATATTATCCGAAGCATCGCCCATTAGGGCTTTTACATCAATAAATTCTATCGGACTTACCTGATATTTTTCCTTCACATCTTTTTCATAATAATCTTCGATTTCCGTTCCTGTTTTCTTCGTTTTTGGAATACGAATTTTAATATGTTCTGTTGCAAGCTGTAGTAAATCCCTGTCTCCTGAAACAATCGATACTTCCATTCCCTTTGCTTCGCTTCTTTTGGCAATCGTACCAAGAATATCGTCTGCTTCGTAGCCTTCCTTTGTCACAACAGGGATTCCCATTGCCGTTAGCATTTCCTTCATCACAGGCACTTGCTGTCGTAATTCCTCTGCCATTGGCTTTCTTGTACCTTTGTATTCCCCAAACATTTTATGCCGAAAAGTTGGTGCTGACAAATCAAATGCCACTGTCAAATAATTCGGTTTTTCTTCTTCTAAAATTTTAAATAAAATATTCAAAAATCCATATACCGCATTGGTATGAAGCCCCTCGGAATTGGTTAAATCGGGAATTCCAAAAAAGGCTCTGTGTAATATACTATGTCCATCTATCAAAACCAGCTTTTCGCCCATATTTACCTCTCATTTTTCCTTTTTCAAAATTGTATATTTGGTATATCAACACTTTGATAACTTGGAATTTATATTAAAATTTATTTTTCTTCTTATTCCTTGTTATCATTATTTTCTTTGCTCTTTTTTAGATATAAAGAACCAAGACAAAGAAATGTTGAACCAAGACATAACCATACAACACCCATAGAATTATGGTCTCCACCTACAAAGTTTAGAATTGCAGCTATATAGAACAACACTGATGATACATAAAAAAGTGTTGAACTAATTTTATATTCTTTCGATTTTTTCATATTAGTACCTCGTCAAATTTAAATTTCACGCGTATAATGTTTCAGCCATTCATTTTCTTCCTCGGTCATATATGGAGAAAGCACTTGATATACCATTGTATGATATTCATTTAATCTCGCACGTTCAGTTTTTGTCATTGCTTCTGCATCAATCGCATCCAAATCAATCGGTGCATAGGTGATATTTTCAAAATACATAAACTGCCCGTATTCATTCTTTTCTCCCTTGTGACATACCAGTTCATTTTCCGTACGGATTCCATATTTTCCTTCTAAATATACCCCCGGTTCGTCTGTTGTAATCATACCTTCTTCTAATGCACCACTATCATTGCGTTCCGGTACAATTCTCCATCGGAAACCATTTGGACCTTCGTGAACATTTAATACATACCCAACCCCATGTCCTGTACCGCATTTATAATCCAAATTCAAATCCCAAAGCGGACCTCTTGCTAAAATATCTAAATTCAAACCACTGCAGCCATATAAAAACTTAGCACTCGCTAAATTTAAGTTTGAACGGCAGACAGCAGTAAAATGCTCTTTCATTTCCTCTGTAATCGGACCTAATGCCAATGTTCTTGTAATATCCGTTGAACCTTCATAATAATGTCCACCCGAATCCACCAAATAAAATCCTTCCGGTTTTAATACTGCATTGGATTCTTCTGTTGCTGAATAATGCATCATTGCTGCATTTGCTCCATAAGCAGAAATCGTGTGAAAACTTGGCTCAAGAAACCCTTCCTGTGCTTGTCTGCATTTTTCCAAATATTCGGATGCAGAAAGTTCTGTAATGGTTATCTTATCTACATTCGTCTTTATCCAGTACATAAACTTTGTAAATGCTACACCGTCTTTGATATGTGTGTTTCTGGTATTATCTACTTCTGTTGGATTTTTTATCGCACGCATTAATTCCGTTGGATTGGATTGATTGATGATAGTAACTCCCTTTGGCAGACTGTTACAAATACGATAATTCACCGTACTTTCATTTAACAATATTTTTGTCGTATTAGAAAGTTCTGCTACATATTCATAAATCGCATTATATGGTTTTGTTGTAATCTGATTTTCTTTCAAATATACTTTTAATGCATCATCCAATACTTCTTCCTGTAAAAACCAAATGCACTCATTTTGGTGGATAACCAAATAAGATAAAACTACAGGAACGCAGTCGATATCATTTCCTCTCACATTCAAAAGCCATGCAATATCATACAAACAGGTTAAAATATGTGTATCTGCACCTGCTTTTAGCATTTTTTTACGCACATCAGCTAATTTTTCTGCTGTACTTTTACCAGAGTATTTTTCTTCTAAAATAAATGGAACAGATTTTGCCAGTTCAGGTCTGTCTGACCAGATAAGTCCTACTAAATCTTCTTCTACAAATAATTTGGCATTCTTTTCTTCTGCAATTGCAGATAATTTCTGTCCCCATTTATTATTCATTACTCTGCCGTCAAATCCAAGGCAGCCATTTTCTAATAATTCTTTTTTAATATATTCTTCCACCGTAGGAACACCTTCTTCACCCATACGGTATAAGTCTACTGTCGTTCCTTCTAACTGGCGTTCGGCTTGGATAAAATAACGTCCGTCTGTCCAAAGTCCTGCCTGTGTCCCGGTCACAACGGCTGTACCAGCCGAGCCGCTAAAACCTGTCACATAAGCTCTTGCCTTAAAATATGCTCCGACATATTCTGATTCGTGGAAATCTGCTGTTGGAATCACATAGATGTCAATTCCTCTTTTTTTCATTTCGGCACGAAGTGCCTGTAATCTTTCTGCTATCATGTTCTTCATTCCCTTTTATTTTTATAAAATTTACGTAACTATTCAGTACTTCATAGTTACGATACAAAAATTCATTAAAAATCGCTTCGCGATGGAATTTTTGTACTCCCGAATCACTTTCTTTTGGTCAAAATAGCAAATGTTTTGACCTGCTCTGAATAGTTACAAATTTACATAACTATTCAGAAATTGGTATTTATCCGTCTGATAAATATGGATTTACAAGTGAACTTGCTCGTTCGTAATCCTTCGTGCAAAGGCTTTTACACCTTCCTTCGCCTCAGTGGTTTGGAAAGATGCGAGATTGTCGTTATCTTGTACGGAATACATACCTACATATTTCAGATTTGAATGGATGCACAGTCGCTTTATACCTACTTCAAACGGTTCTGTGGCGTACTCTCCCTCATAACCATGAGTGGCAATAATACCAACTTTTTTTCCTTCCCAAAGGCAGCCTTCTGCACAGCCATAATATTTATTAAAACCATAGTGACGGTCAAGCACAGCTTTCATCTTTGCCGTACAATACCATGAAAAAATCGGAGTTGCCAAAATAATGATATCAGCCCACAAAATTTTTGTTGCTATTTCTTCCATACCATCCTTTTGTGCGCAACCATACGCTCCTGTTACATCCTGACAAACATAGCATTCTTTACAAGGATTTATTGGCTTTTTTTCAAGTTCAATGTACTCTATTTCTGCTTGTTGTGCATACAGTTCTTCCATAAAATATTTACAAAGCTCAGCGGTATTGCCATGAAGTCTTGGACTTCCCATTAATATCAATATTTTCATTTTGCTTTTTCCAATCCTATTTTCAAAAATTCCAATTTGTTTCATTATATCTTCTATATATTCGGCGAT
>CAYMHX010000042.1:0-13661 GCA_964390325.1 uncultured Roseburia sp.
GAACTGGCAACCGACGAAGACAAGCTCTGGGATATTGACAAATGGGCAAAACTCTTCGCTGCTAAAACATGGAGGGATATAAAAATGATTGCAAAAGACAATAAAATTCTTACATCCGCTGCTCAATCTCTATACACCATTAACTCTGACCAACTCATCCGCGAACAATGTCAGGCTCGTGAAGACTACGAGCGTCATGAACGCACCGTTCAGAAAAAACTGGCTGACAGTGCTAAAACCATCACCGAGCAAGCTGAAACCATTACCGAGCAAGCTGAAATCATCACTGCACAAGCTGAAACCATTGCTGAACTAAATAATGCCATCTCCATGCAAGAACAAACAATTAATGAATTACAAACAAATATAAAAGAACTGTCTGCCGTGGTTTATACATTGCAATCTCAGATAAAACCAAATAATGATTAAACATATGTCCCCAATTCTTCAGAGTTGGGGCTGTTTATTTTATTGCTTATGCATCTTTATGGGCAATTCTGACTGTTCGCTACTACTCACATATAACCAGTAACATCTATTGTTTTACGAGGTGAAAAATCAAATTCCTCAGCTGCTTGTGGGATAGTATCAAATCCTACAAATGCCCAAGGTGCAACTGCAATAACTGCTAATACCCCAGATATTCCTTCATTGCCCGGATAAAATGCAGGTAACAAATTCTCAAACGAAGCCTTAGAACTTAATAATGCAGCTATTGCTACAATAAAAACTCCGCCAACTAGCGCAAAAACTAATCCTGTCTGAAACACTCCGGCAAACTTAGCTCCTCTAATGCTTAGCCATGCAAATAAAAGCAATGCCACTACTGCAAGTAAAATTTCCCCTAAATAAATATCATATCCTGCAACATTATAATGAAATCCTACTTGAAAAACATTATTCATTAAATTTCGTCCAATTAAAGCCAATGCCGTAGCATTTAATGGTACAATCGCTAAATAAGATAAACTCAAAAACCATGAACATATGAATGCATGATTGTCCTCAAAAGCATTTTTTGTATATGTAAACTCTCCACCTGCAACAGGATACTGATTTATCATATAATTATAATTAAATGCAATAATTATCATAATGATTGCCGCAATTCCTATCGCTAGTGCTGTTCCTAATGGTCCTGCGTTTCCTAAAAATGTATTACCAGGCATTACAAAAGCTCCCCAGCCTATAATACAGCCTAAAGCAAGCGACCATACATTAATAGGTGAAAGCTTTTTTTCTAATCCAACTTGTTCATTCACACCTTATGCTCCCTTCCTAGTCTTCACAAGTTTTCGTTTAATTCTTCTGAAAAAGTTAAATATCCGCTTATGCTTATACCTAAACTTTGCATCGTCCGGCATTCTCCAATCCATTCCAGTATTCATTGCATCATCACAAGGTCCGCACAATCCACATGGTTTACCATTAATTGGAGAATGACAAAACCAACTTAGCTTCATAATATCCAACCAGCCATTTTCTCTAGCTATTCTCTCTTCATCCTCTTTTGATAATTTAATAACTGGAAAAATTAAATTTCCAAAAACATTATATGCTGTCTCTATATCTCCTTTTGAAAAAACACAATATCGTTCTAGTAAAATATCATCTGCAACAGTGCCTAAAATACCTTCCGCATCTATTGCATCTTCTACCTTTCCATGATACTGATGGACTACTGCACTCTCCATTTTTATCCCTAAATATTTTGCCAATAACGCAAACCACTCGTATTGTGTTCCTATATTATATGTCTTACGCAAATATGAAAAATCTCGGCTGATAACGTCATCTTTACAATTTTCCAAAATCCACTCAACATCATAATATTCAATATTAGCTACTTTCGCTGGAAACCTTTCTCTCACTATTTTTAATATCTTCTGCATAGTGAATATTCTGGTCTTAATGTCCATGCTGTCCAGTGATTAGGAAACCGATTGGCAATTGTCTAGGATACAAGAAATTTCACTAATATAAAGCCGGCTAACGCCCCGCAAAGCGGCTCTGGGCTTGACATTAGCTCAATTTCTTATAAATGGTAATCAAGCCAATCAAAGGCGGTTTCCGTATCCGGAATATCGGTTTCTTGACGCAAGAATATTCACATAGCTTCACGTTCGTATTTATTACTTTTTCGCTGCTTATCAATAACATATATTAACTTAATTTCTATCTCATATTGAGCTAATTGGAGCAATCGAAATGTCCCGTCCCAACCACCAGACCATAATAATATAACAAACTTACTATCCATATTTTCCTCTTATCTATCTATTTCTTAAAACAAATTTTTTTATTAATCCTAAAACTTCTTTACGTGTTTCTTTCATACACATAATCACTGTAAAATATATAAGTATACAAATCACTATAGAAACAAATTCCCAAACCAAACCCTTATTTATTCTATTTAATACCAATGCACCTGCCACCATAACACTTGTCCCTAAAATAGTAGGAAGCACATTTCTAATAACTTCCCATGGCTTTATATTAAACTTAAACCACAAAACAATAGTCCCCACCAAAATCAACTGAATACGCACAAAACTACGTGCTATGTATAAAATAGTAAAACCTTTATTTGCCGCCCATATTAATATTGGTATAAGTACCACCAAATGTAAAACTTGTACCAATAATGAAATCTTAGGTTTCCCTTTACTTCTATATACCTCGCTATTGTAATGAGAAAAAATAATTGTAATTCCACTCATTAACCCCCATAAACCTATGAAATCTGCCGCTTCCAGCCACTGTACCCCCAGCAAAATTCTTGTTACCAAATCTCGATACAAGTAAATCCCAGCTCCCATGGGCATAACAAATAATGCTACTAACCTTTGAAATTTAAAAAAGATACTTTTAAACTGTGTTTCATCATTTTGAAGTCTCGACAAAGCAGAAAATAAAACTGGTGTTGTAGCAGCTGTAATAATTGCCATATAAGCATTAACAGTACTCATAGATGTCTTATATAACCCTAAATAATAATCATTTAATATATTTCCAACAATAAATGTTCCCATATATGATGTTAACCAGATAGACACGCTTTCAAACATTGTCCACATACTATATGCAAACATCTCTTTTAAACATACTAGCGAATATTGTAACTTAGGTCTCCACTTTGAAAATTTTAATAATATTAATCCCTGTGCAATTTGTGAACATAATGCTCCAATAATAAGTGCCCAGTAATTTTTTAACACAAACGCCAATGGCACTGTTACCACTAATGGTAAAAATGCTGCAACTATACGAACATAAAACAAGGTTTTAAAATCGAAATCTCGTTTTAAACGCGCCATTTGTATACTTGAAAATGAATAAATTACTATTGCAACTGATGCAATAGCAACACCTATACCCAAATCAGGATTTCCTGCCAACTCTGCTATAAAATCTTTAAAACAAACTATTATTCCCCAGATAAAAATGGAAAAAGAAAAATTTGTCCAAAATGCA
This sequence comes from uncultured Roseburia sp., assembly GCA_964390325.1. Taxonomy (GTDB): domain Bacteria; phylum Bacillota; class Clostridia; order Lachnospirales; family Lachnospiraceae; genus Roseburia. The sequence goes on from CAYMHX010000042.1 coordinate 3,478, forward strand.
ACATTTGTACTTTCATTTAATGCATCTTCATTCTTAAATTCATGTTGAATCAAAAATTTCTGAAACCCAGCATCTGTAAACAATTCTGCAAAACTTATTACCATATTAATTGTAGCAATAGCTCCAAAAGCCTCTGGGGCTAAGAGTCTTGCTAAAATCATATTCGTAATTGGTGATATTAATTTTGCTACAATCTCAGTAATTGATGACCATTTTGTTGCTTTTACTATTTGTGCCTGTATTACACTCATTCTATTATTCCTCTATTTTAATTTCAAACCACATAACAGCAGCTCATTCCATGCCTCGCACTCAATTGTATTGGACACTACATACTTCATTTTAGGTAAATATAATTTTTCAAAATACCATCTTTTTAATCTATTTCTGCTTAATTTATTAATAACCCTAAACAGAAAATTTTTAGAAATAAAATCATTTCTTCCCAAAATTTCATACAAACTTTTTTCCGCAAAAACTTTATAGTTATTTTCTACAAATCCTTCTTCGGAAATTTCTTCATTTCTCCTATAAAATTCCTGCAATATCTTACTGCCATTCTCTTCATCTGCCATCCGAACTTTGTCATTTGTTTTTTGAATAGGTATATAGTCTATATGTGTCTTATTTTTTTCAAGAGAAACTTCTATTAGCATTCCGGTCTGCCAACATTCATGATTTGACTTACAAAACAAAAAATTTCCCTGCCCATATATAATAGTTCCATTATTATATTCTTCTTTACAACCAATACAATGACTATGTTGACATACTACTAAATCTGCTCCACTTTCGATAAATTTTCTGCAATATCTCTGCAAATTAGGTGACGGATATCTATAGTATTCTTTTCCACCATGATATAAAACTACTACATAATCACATTTTTCCTTTAATTTTCTTACATGTTCAAAAGATTCTAATGTATCAAATGGGTTTGCTCCTATCCTATCTTTTTTTACAATAGAAAATTCATGTTCTGCACATGCATATATACCTATAATCTTGTTCTTAACTTCAATAATCCGAGGCTCTGCCGCTTCATCAGGATTCTTACCAACTCCAACATGTGATATCCTATTTTGTTCTAATACTTTTATCGTTGATTCTATTCCACTTATACCTTGATCTAAAATATGATTATTGGCTAACGTTAAACATGATGGATTAATTTTTTTTATTCCTACAATTGATTCGCATGGTGCAAATAAATTCGGTCCGCATTTTTCTATAGGACATTCTAAATCTGTTAATGGAACTTCTAAATTAAAAATTCTAATATCTGCTTCTTCTAATCTTTTTTTTAGATTATTTCCCAAAAGATAATCTACATCTCCATTTTTAAATTTATCGAAATTATTTTCAGTTGGAACCAAATCTGCACCAATTATTATCTTTATCTCTTCCATATTCACCTATATTCCCCAACTACAATTATATTCTTTTTTCAGTTGGAAGTTTTATCATATCACCCATTTTATAATTCCATTCATCTATATCAAATTCACCAAATCCGCTCGCAGGATAAAAAGTAGTTTCTCCAAAATACAATTTTCCGCTAGCTTCATAAAAATCAATTCTCACAAACGATATACCTGAAGATAATTTCGCAGCAAACTCTTTCATTTTTTCAAAATTTACAGGCACAGGTATTTCTTCAGCCGAATGTGGCTTATATGGTTTTTCTAGCCCCGTAAATTCCTGATGTTTCCATTTCATATCATAAAAGTCTATCGTTTCATTTTTAAAACGTCCCTTAATTACTTGACAATATCGTGGTTCTCCTGCAAAACAAAAAAACTTATAATCTGTCAATTCATCTACCTTATCAGCATCTGAAATATACATCTCTGCAATAATTCTTGGTTGCACATTTTTATAAGGCCATTCCCTTCCTTGATAAAAATAATTTCTCTTCAATGATTTTTCAATTTTATTTTTTGCTAATATCTTATTAAAATCATTTTTATTTTTTACAATTACTAATCCGCCAGAATCATGTGTGCATTTTAAAACAAATCTTTCCGGTAAAACTTCAAAATCTATTTCATCGAAGTTATTCCATACTCTTAACGTTGGAATAACATATTCTTTCCCAATAATAGTCGAAACATGCTCTTTCACTGCATATTTATCCACCATTTTAGTATATTCGGGTTTATGTTCATATAATTTTAACCATTGAAGTTTTTCATTAAATGTATGCGGATTTTCCAAGTCTAATTGATATCCCATTTTAGCAAAAAATAATTTACTTATATAAGTCTCATCTGATATCCATTTTGTTAATCCTAATTTTTTATATAATCGAAAGCACTTTTGCGGCTTACTCAAAAAATTTTCTATATTCTGATAATACATATTAATCCTTTCACATGAAGCTATTTCCTTTAACTAAATTTTTTATACTAATTTTAACTGCACAAATTATATACTAATCATTGCACTAAAACTACTAATAAAACAGCAATACCAATTATTAATCATAGTAGAAAAATTCTCAATATAAATTGCTTAAAACAGACTAAACAAATTACCAAAAATATTCTTAATATTATAACCATTAAACTCTATATGCGAAAACATTCTATGGCATGCATATACAAATTGAAGCATATATAAACTTCCACTCAATATATAAAATAACTTTCTTTTACTAGCTGCCAAATCATTTACTGTCTTATCTATAATCGGCAATGCCATAATACTAACTAAATAAGGGATTCTTTCCACAAAAATCACCATACTACTTGTTGCTAAAATTGTTAATAAAAAATATATTTCTATATGTATAACAGCATCTTTCCTATTTCTAATCTTTATACAGCATAGAAATATAATTATCATTGCTAAAACTTTCAAAAAATTTTCAAAAAAAACCATACCTTCATATGATAGATACATATTAACCTTTTGATTAAAAACACTAGAATTATCTGATGTAAAATATGCTAAACTTCCACTTAGGAAAGGTAATAAATTTGTTACTAGCGCTCCTAACAATAAAAATATCATATACTTAAGCCAATTATTTCGTTTTTTATTTTCAATAAAAAACGTATATATGATATGAAGAATAATAAATACTATTCCTATGTAATGTATAGATGCACCTAAAACCTCCCAAATATAAAACTCTCTCTTTTTCCCTTTTAAATAAAAAATTATATATGCATATGCCCAAATTGAAGAAACTAACGCACATCGAATTCCAGAAACTAGGTAAAAAATATTACAGCCTCCCAGTAATACTAAAAAATATATTAAAACTGCTTTTGTTTTATATTTATTGTGATATAAATAGTCTTTTATAATCTCACTAATAAAATATCCCCAACTTAATATTGTTAAACAAGGAAGCCATCCATTTTCTGGCAATTTCGAAACCAACAAAAAAATAATACGCACTCCTAATAAATATGTATTATATTCTCTACCATTACGAATCCTGTCTATATTCGCATAATGCCTATAAAGATCATCTGATTTTGATGGTTCTGCATAATAACAAAAAATTGCAAAGCTGATAATAAATATATACCAAAGTCCTAAAATATATTTAGGCTTTAGCTTTACAGGAAATAGTAAGCAAAATATATAACTTATTATTATAATTATTAACAATATTACTGCTATGTAAAACATTATTTTCCTTTCAACAAAAAATCTATGTATTGTTTCCACAATTCAAAAATTTTCTTTTCACCATGATTTTCTTGAAGTAATTGTGCTTCCCTTGCTAATACATATTTTTCTTTTTCATTTTCTATTAAATAATTTATTCTTTCTGCTAAAGCTCGCTCATTTCCAACAGGTACTAATAAACCATTTTTTCCATTCTCTATCAGTTCACTTGGTCCCCCAGCAGGACAATCCGTGCACACTACTGGGAATCCCATTGCCATAGCCTCCATTAAAGAATTTGGCATTCCTTCAAAATCTGAAGACATCACAAAAATATCTGAATCAACAATTTTTTCATGAACATTTAAACAAAAACCTTCAAATACTACTGCATCTTTTATAGACAATTCCTTAACCAGACTTCTTAATTTTTCTTCCTCTAGTCCCTGTCCAAAAATCCGTAACACATAATCAGGATGTTTATCATGCACTTCTTTAAATGCTCTTATCAAAAGTGGATAATTTTTTTGAGGCTTTAATCTACCAATAGCTACAATTTCATGGTTACATACTCCAGATTTAATTGGAAGATTTTTTCTAACAGGATTATGTATTACTATACTTTTCTTCTGAATTTTAGCAGAATAAAAGTCTTTTGCTCCATTTGACTGAAAAACATATCCATCCGCATTCCAATATAATAGCTTTCTTAAAATCTTTGTCTTCCATGAAAGATAATCCTGCTTTGGTGCATTTCGTTCACTAATAATAACTTTTGTCTTCATAAAAATATTTGCTATACTAACACACAAATTAGCATAGACACCTATCCCTATTAATACATCAAATTCACTTTTCTTTGCCATAACATGAATTTGATACGCATCTAGAAAGAGATACTGTCCCTTTTGTAACAAACACTTTCTTATCACATTCTCTGACAGTTCATACTCTCCTTCTTTTTTTTCACCTGTTATCACAAATATAGTATCTTCTTTTTTTAAACTAAAATAATTTGCTATTGTTACTGTAAAACGTTCTGCTCCCCCACCATATAGCTCTTCACATACAAACGCTATTCTCATTTTTCCATCCTTATCATATATTCCTATAATTATGTTATTTTAACCATAAAAGTCTTCATAAAACTTATTTCTACGCAAAGCTAATTTGTCCGCAGCATATTCTGTAGACTTTTCTATATTCTTTTCTGCTGCCATAAGGAGATCTTTTTCTTTTATATTTTTAAGAATTCTTTCAATTTCTTTTATATTTTTGTGCGATGTTGAAAATAAATGCTTTTCCTCTAATAACTCTGGAATTCCTCCTACTTTTGCTCCAAAAGCAAACACCCCCCTTGACATAGCTTCAACTAATGCTCTCGGTAATCCCTCTTGTCTACTTGGCTGCACATAAATATCAATTGAATCCAACCATTCAAAAATTTTTTCATTTGGTACACCACCTACAAATGTAACCTGGTCTTCTAACCCATATTTTTTTACCAGATTTGATAAATATGAAGTATCACCATTTCCAACTAGCTCATATTTAAATTTTGTTATCCCCTGTTTTTTTAAATTTCCAAGAGCTTTAATAACATACTGCTGTCCTTTATATTTTACATTTGTTGCTCCGATTGTACCTATTACAAAATATTCTTTTTTTGACCGGATTTTTTCTATTCGTTTTTGTAATATATCTTGTTTATTAACAAATGGTAATTCAACGTCCGAACAACCAATAGACTTTCCATTCGTTGGATATCGTTTCTGTAAAAACTCTTTTGTTACATATAAAACATTATGAGTTTTTTTTATAAATCTCTTATTTAAATAAAACAACACTGGTGCACATATTTTTCCCTGTATTCCGTGATTCCACAATCCATCCCAAACACATGCTACCATTTCTATTAAACAAGGTTTATTAACCCTATTATTTTCATATAATGCCTGAATTCCTAATATACTAGGTAATCTAACTATCATCTTGTCACATTGAACTATTGCATTTCTTAATTCTCGACAATATAATGAACTATTTCCTACTATTTTCACTTTTTCATCTGTTATTTCAGACCAACGATTTGCTACAGAATCAGCATTTACCACTCGCGCTACTATAACTACTTCATCCGCATACCGCGTATATCGCTCTAATACTTTATTACTTAATCCGCCTGTAGAATAATATTTTTCACCAACCTTTCGAAATCTATGATCATGAACAAATAATATCCTCATTAATACCTCCAATAATAATCAACTTCTTACTTTTACTAACTTTGCAGGAACTCCTGCTACAATACAATTTTTCTCTACACTTTTTGTTACAACTGCTCCTGCTGCAATTATTGCTCCACTTTCTATTGTATTATTTCCTAATACAGTAACTTTTGAACCAATCCAAACATTATCTTTAATAATAATTGGGCATTCCCGTAACCCTTGATCTTTTATAGGAACACTCATATCATTAAAATTATGTTCAAATGCTATAAGCGATGTGCCATGAGCTATAGAAACATCATCACCGATGGATATTCCACCATTTGCATCAATATAGCACATTGAATGTATACTAACATTATTACCAATTTTCAAATTATCTACATTAGATAAATATACATCTGGCTGAATTGAAACATTATCTCCAACATCTTGAGCCAAATTTTTTATTATTGCATAACGTAAAACAAGTCCTTTATAACCGGTTGTTTTTCTATATTTTATTAACTTTTTCTCCAATTTCTTTTTTGAAAATATAGAATAATAATATACAATTATATTGATTATCTTTTTATATTTTCTGAATTTATCTCTTCCTCTTTCCATCTATATACCATCACTATTCCAAAGCAAACATATGAAATATTATTTTATCAACATTTCATTTTCAATTTCCCCCATATATGCCTCAACCACAATCTCTCGACTAAACTCTCTTTCCATCTTCCGTCTACCAGCCAATCCCATCTTCCTACGCTCTTCATTACTCATCTGCATAAACCTACGTACACAATCAATCAACTGTTCTGTATTCCTCTGTTCAAAAATAAACCCCGTCACACCATCATCCACAGTATCCCTACATCCACTGCGGTCTGTTGTAATAACCGGTCTTCCAGAAGAAGCTGCCTCCAAACATACATTAGATATTCCCTCCGGATAATAAGAAGGATGTATCGCACAATGTACATTTTTCAAATAAACACCTGTATCCTGCACTGTCCCATGATACTGTATATATCCTGCATCCTCATATTCTTTCAGCATCTGTCCATAATCTCCATCGCATGGCCCAAACACATGGAATACTGCATTCGGATACTCTGTTTTAATCTGTTTTGCTGTTGCAAGATACTCTTCAATTCCTTTTTCTTTAATAACTCTAGCAACAAACATAAATTCTACACTTTTATCATCATTTGGATACTCTAAAAGTTTCCACTTATTTAAGTTTACCCCTGATCCAGGAATCAACTGATATTTTCCTTTATACATGTTTCGTTTTAAAAAGAAATCTAAATTCTCCTGATTCTGAAAGTACACACACTGCGCATGTTTTCCCGCTGTTTTATAAAGCACAATCATTAATTTTTGTAATGGTGTATCAAATTCTAAAGCAGTTCCCAATCCAGAAATATTTAATAAATAAGGTATTTTTAATCTTCCTGCTACAATCCCACCATAAATATCTGGCTTTGTTGTATAAGTTAAAATAATATCTGGTTTAACTTGCTTTAAAATACGATTATAATCTAACATTAACTTAAAATCTTTTATGGGATTTGTTCCTCGTTTATCAATTTCTACAGGAATATACTTACACCCTATTTCAACCAACTTATCTACCTTTTCACCATATGGCAGACAAATATGTACTTCGTATTTCTCCTGTAACAGTTTTTGAATTAATTCCAATCGGATATTATATAACGCCCAATCTCTATTTATTAAAATAAGTACCTTTTTCATTTATCTATTTCCTATGCTTCTTCACTCTTCATGCTCGCCGTCGTCTGCCCTTCAGCAACCCCTTCCGTACTCTCCGGCACAAACAATATCTTCACCGTAGCAAAGATAATCCGCATATCCTCCAAGAAGTTCGGCTTAGCAATATACATCAAGTCCATCTGTAGCTTGTCATACGGTGTCGTATTATACTTTCCATACACCTGTGCATAACCGGTAAGTCCTGCCTTTGCCTGCAAACGAAGTCGAAACTCTGGCAGCTCTTTCTCATACTGCTCTGCAATTTCCGGGCGTTCAGGTCTTGGGCCTACGATGGACATATCACCTTTTAGAATATTGATAAGCTGTGGCAGTTCATCAATTCTGGTTTTACGGATAATCTTTCCGATTGGCGTGATACGGTCATCTTTATCTCCAGTAGATAATCTCGCTACACCATCTTTTTCCGCATCTACTCTCATACTGCGGAACTTTAATACATCAAATTTCTTTCCATTCTTAGTTAAACGGCACTGCTTATAAAAAACTGGACCCTTATCATAAGTCTTAATAAAAATCGCCGTAATCAGCATAATTGGCGAAGCAATAATGAAAGCAATTCCCGATAAAATCAAATCAAATAAACGCTTTGTAACTAAATATTCAATTCGTGGTGCATATCTATGTACACGAAGAATTGGCAAATGGAACATATGCACTTGTTTTGCACTGCTCATGAGCACATCCCCGATTCTTGGAATTACATAGGTCTCAATTCCTTCGCCAATACAATACTTCAAAAGTGCATTACGCTCATGGCTATGAATACCACACATAAATACCGCTTCCATCCCATGTAATGCACGAAAATCTTCATGAATACACTCATGTACATTAATAACACGCTTTACTGCAAACTTTGCATCCAGCCCATATTCTTTTACTAAATTTTCCACTCCTTCTCGCTGGTCATACACAATAATAGTTTTGACTGGCGGAAATGTAGCAAAATACCATTTTTGAGCGGCCATTGCCCACACCGATGACACAATTATCTGCATTACAAAAGTAATCAGATAAGGAACAACATTTGGTATTTTCTCTATTAAAAGCCATGAAACAATATACATAATAGCTATTGAAATAAAAGCTGCCAGACTCTGACTGTATACAATTTCAGCTACACGGCTCATAGAAATAGCCAATCCATCATAAACATTTACATAAGTACTATATAATACCAGAAAAATTACTACCATTAGCAGATTTCCCTTGCTCTGATATGGCAGCACTGACTGCGGATTATAATACCAAAGCCATGCAAGCGCAAATGGAATTGTCATTAATATTACATTTGTAACCTTTACTAGGCGCAATAAAACATCATGTTTTCTCTGACGCTTTTCTCTCTCCATAACCTTTCTCCACCAAAATCGCATAAAGAGAGACATTTTCAATACATTTGTCTCTCTAATGCGCATTCTCTTCCTCGTATAAACTCTATCGCACTAATCTATCAATTGTTCGCCTACTAACACCCCTACCACAATCCACCTGTTATTTGGTTTATTCGAAATACAGGTAGAAAGTGTAATCACCTTCGCGTCCTCCGGAATCTCCATATCGGTTGCAATTTGGTTGCTCATTCCTCGCATTGCAGCCAAATCACTTAAGAATCCCAAAGTTCCTTCATTTGATAAATAATTATATTGATATAAGACATGCGCGTCACTGTATTCGCATGCCGCGTAAATTTCATAAGCCAGCACCTTTTCCGGTGTATATATGTAAATATAACGATTTTCGTTAAAATATGCTCTGTCTGAATAATTATGCAAAGACTTAAACATCGTACCGTTCTTCATATTATGACCATAAAGAACCGTAATACCATCTGTATAATCCATTGCATTCAATTTCTGTGTATAAATACAGCCCGGCAAACCTTCACTGTGATCCAGATTATGATCTAAGTAATAATCATTTTCTGTCGCATGCTGTAAAACCGGATAATTCACCTCTGTTCCCGGAACATAAATCCAGGAATAAATATCTTCATTCTCTTTCTCTAAAACTTCCCAATCCAGCGACAGCTTTGGAACCTCGATTCCAAGCTCTGCCAAACTGTTCTTGCTTTCTGTATCCTCTTCTATCTCGCTTGACACCTCTGTCTGCATAACAGACTCTGCCAGCTGCGCATACTGGTCATTAGCTCTTTTCTTTACAATCTCATCGCGAACAACAATGATTGCACACACAATAAAACCAATGCTAAACAGCACCGTGAGAATCATATATAATTTTTTCTTGCCATTTCCATTCTTCTTTGTTTCCATAATTTATTGCCGCCTCGCTAATTCCCAAACAAAATCCCTAAATGAAAGCTCTAAAGCCTTCATTTTTAAACCATTACATTTTTAAAACCGGACCACCGAAGTGATCCGGTTCTACCCACATGTTAATAATGATACTATGTCTCCTAGAAAGACATAGTAAAAAAAATTGCTGTACGTCCTTTAAAGGATATACAAAAAATTAGTCAAATTTAACTTTTTTGCCGCAAACTGCTGCTCCTGCTAAGCAGATAGTAGCTGTGATTGCTGC
>CAYMHX010000043.1:0-13506 GCA_964390325.1 uncultured Roseburia sp.
CGAATTTGCATGCAGAAATCAATAAGTTACTGGTCACGTGTGAACAGTAACTATGAATTTAAAATAGAAAAAAGCACTTGCATTTTTAGGTTTATTAGGATATACTAGCAAGTGTATGCGGGTGTGGCGGAATTGGCAGACGCGCCAGATTTAGGTTCTGGTGGGCGACCGTGGGGGTTCGAGTCCCTTCACCCGCACTAAGCTAGGAAAAGTAAGGCTTTAGAAGAAATCCTTCGGAGAAATCCGAGGGATTTTTTTGTTTTGACGTTACTGTTCACTCCGTTCCAGTAACTCATTGATTTTTGCATGCAAATTCGCTTCGCGAAGCAAAAATCACTCGTTGCTGGTCACGGAGTGAACAGTAACAATCAGCAAGTGATTAGCTGCTCTGTGAACAGTAACGTTTTGACATTAACGGATGTACTAGTTATAATAAATGTGTAATCAATGTAAAAATTTAGTGAGTAGGATAATCAATGAGATACATAAGTTTAGAAAATATTACAGATGATATGGTATTGGCAAAGCATATTAAGGATGAATACGGTCGTGTGCTGATTACGGAGGGGTCTAAGCTCTCAAGACAAAAAAGAGAAAAGTTAAGAAATTTCAATATTTCAGGTGTTTATATTGATGATAAATGGTCGGCAGATATTTTTATAGCTCCTGCGGTAGACGAAACACTTGCAAAGAAGTCTATTAAGGCGTTGATGGAGATGAATTTAGATGTAGTCAGAGATTGTGCGGTAGAAATTGTGGATAAGCTGATGAAAGCAGAGGATTATATGCATGACATGGAAACCATTAAAGCATATGATGAAAATACGTTTGAACATTCAATTAATGTAGCAACCACTTCTGTTACAATGGGAATTGGAATGGGATACAATTATTATCGTTTAAAAAATCTGGCAGTTGGTTCCCTGCTTCACGATATAGGAAAACAGCTTGTTCCGATAGAGATTATAGGGAAAAAGGGAAGATTGACAGATGAGGAGATGCAGGTGGTAAGAGAGCATCCGAATTATGGATATCACTTATTATCAAAAGATATTAATACATATTCTGCAACGAGAGAAATTGTACATCAGCACCATGAAAATTGGGATGGAAGCGGTTATCCGCGTGGATTAAAAAAAGAAGAAATTTATGAGTTGGCAATGGTGACTCATGTATGTGATGTATTTGATGCATTGATTTCAAAACGCTCTTATAAAAGTGCATTTACCTATCAGACAGCAATTGATATTTTAAAAAATGGTTCAGATACGATGTTTCAACCTGAAATGGTAGATTTATTTTTTAAATATGTTCCTGTTTATCATAAGGGAAGTGAAGTGCAGCTGGATAATGGGGATGCAGCATTGATTTATAAAAATAATAGAGGGGATATGTTAAGACCAATAATAAAACTTAGGAATGGTACAATCATTGATTTAAGGTATTCGCAGTTGAAGATTGTAAGTTAAAAATATAATTACCATTATTCTGACACTTCCACGTCTTTAGATGTGGGAGTGTCAGAGCCAGTTTTTACGCCTGTTCCATTGTTCATTTAACCAGTCTACGGCTTTTTGCTTTCCTTCTTCTGTAAAGTCAAAAATTTTTGTTGTTTTCTGTTCGTCAGGTGTGGAAGCAAAATTATAAGGTCCCGGCCAGACATAACAGCGGAAAATGGTTGTGTCGTTTTCGGTGTCTTTTTTTAACAGATAGCGCATTCCTTTATAGCTTCCTGTAAATTTTTCTTTCTTATAAAAGTTCATATTTAATACATCTTCAGTAGTAATCATATGATAATAAACCTCATTTCTAATTATTCAATCTTCTTTTATTTTGAAGCGTTTTGTTAAAGAATGCAAGTAAAATTTTTGTGTCCACGCAGTTGGTTGGTATTATGAAAGTACTAAATAATTACAAGAAAAGAAAGTAAACAGTACCCATCACGTTACTTTTGGTAAAAATAACAAAATAAGTCTTCGGATATTGACAAATTTTTAGAATTGTGTATAATAGAAAAAGTGTTGTTCGTAACACACAGACAACTGTATTTGAGAAGTGCAATAAACAAAATTGTTTATTGGCACTTTTTTTGGTATTGAAAGAAAAGTTTAGTACGATAATGTACTAAAGTACCAAGGAATATTGTTGTATGGATGTGGTAATTATTCAGTAGTACAAGAAGCTCATTGTAATATGTTTTTTATTACAATTTTAAATGCGTTTTTGCATTATAATTATGAAGTATTGAATAGTTACAAGAAAATATTTTTTAAGAAGGTACGAAAAGCGTACGATATCTAGTAAGGAGGAAAATATGAAAAAGAGAGTAGTTGCCCTTCTTCTTGCTTGCGCAATGACAGCTAGTTTAACTGCTTGCGGCGGCGGAAATGAAGGCCAGAGTGCTAATAACGGCACAGAAACTCCTAGTACAGAAAGTGCTAGCACAGGAAGTACCTATGACACATTAGTTATAGGAACACAGTCATTGGATGGTGTATTCAGTCCATTCTTCTACACAAGTTCATACGATTCACAGGTAGGTATTGACCCGGTATTTGCAAGTGTATGTAGATTAAATGCAGCAGGTGAGCTTGTTGATGAAGCAGGCCATGTTGAAGTAGAAGAAGTAACAGCAGAAGATGGTTCTACAAAATATGTTTACACAGTTTCTATTCAGGAAGGAATGGTATTCTCTGATGGTGAACCTGTAACAATCGATGACCTTATTTTCAGTTATTATGTATATGCAGACCCAACATACGATGGAATGAGCACATTCGGAACATTAGATATCGAAGGTCTTGAAGCTTATAAAAATTCAGCAGCTCCATTATGGAAAGCTCTGCTTAATGCTGGTGCTGATAACACAGATTTCACATATTGGACAGAAGAACAGCAGAAAACATTCTTTGAAACAGACCTTCCAACAGCAGGTGCTAAGTTTGCACAGGAAATCGTAGACTACTGTGTAGCAAATGGTTATGCAGCAGATGCAAATGACGTAGCAACAGCGGCAGCAGCTTGGAATTTCTCCGGTTTAGAAGCTGGTGCAACAGCAACAGATTTCTTTAACTTAATGTTAGAAGCTTATGCAAATGATTTACTTTCTTTGTCAAGTACAGAATCAGCAGGTTCTAATATGCTTGATTTACTTGGTGACAGCTATACAGCAGTTATCGAATTAGCAGAAGTTGATACAATTACAGGTATTCAGAAAGTAGATGATTACACTGTAAAAGTAACATTTAACTCTCCAAATATCTCTGCTGATAAACAGATTGCATGGTTACCACTTACTCCAGAACACTACTATGGTGAAGGTTTCACAAAAGGTGATTTAAGCGGTGTGAAAGCAAAAAATTCAGCTCCTTTAGGTTCAGGTGCATATGTATTTGAAAAATACGAAAACAACATTGTTACATTAAAAGCAAACGAAACATACTTCAAAGGTGCTCCAAAGATTCCTACTTTGAAATTCCAGGTAGTAAACGAAGAAGATAAAGTAGACCTTGTATTAAATGGTGAAATTGATATCACAGACCCAAGTGCTTCTCTTGAAATCGTTGCACAGTTAGATGCAAGCTCTGATGTTGCTTCTTACTCTTTAGTAGATAACCCGGGTTATGGTTATATCGGTATTAATGCAGAACGTGTTCCGGATGTAAACGTTCGTAAAGGTTTAATGAGCTTAATGAACAGAGAACCAGCCGTTCAGTCATACTATGGAGAACTTGGTGAAGTTATCGAACGTCCAATGACTCCTACCTTAGCAGAGTATCCGGATGATGCAACAGCTTACTACAGCTATGACCCGGCAAAAGCTTTGGAATACTTCCAGGCAGCAGGTTACTCACAGGTTGATGGCAAGCTTGTAAATGCAGATGGCGAACAGTTAAAGATTGTATGTGGTATCGGCGATGCTTCTACACATCCATCTACACCAATCTTAACACAGATGGCTAATGACTTAACAGCTATGGGTGCTGAACTTGTAGTAAACGACCTTGAATTCTCTGTACTTTCTACACAGGTACAGGGTGGCGAGCTTGATATGTGGGTAATGGCATGGGGTAATGCAACAGACTGTGACCTTACTCAGATGTTCGGCAGCGAAGGTGGTTCTAACTACCAGCGTTACTACAGCAAAGAACTTGATAACCTTCAGGCACAGATTTTGAAAACAATCGATTTTGATGAAAGATGTGCATTAGTTGCTCAGGAATTAGATATGATTATGGAGGCTGCTGTTTATATGCCTGTTTACCAGCGTAAAAACATGGAAATCTACAATGAAACAACATTGAATACAGATACACTTCCAGAAGAAACAACAACATACTATAACTATACTGCTGAGTATGAAACATTAGAAATGAGATAATCATTTGTTTACTATTTATAGAGTTATCCGACATTTACTGTCGGATAACGAAAATAGTGATTCAGGAGTTGATTTCTGCTTTGCGGAGCAACTTTTTATGCAGAAATCAATAGCGTGTTTACAAGATAATGAGCTATTTTGAACAAATCGAAATAGCTCATTGCTGTAAAAAGATGATGTGTGATGTGCAATCTAATTGCACACAAAAAGATGAGTAAAGTACCTATTAAGTTGCGGAAAATAAATAATAACCGAACTTAATTTAGAAAAGGGGCAGACATGAAACAGTATATTTTAAAACGTATATTAGTCAGTTTCGTTGTTCTTTTCGGTGTATCCATTTTATTATATGGTATTGCAAGGTCAGTACCGGGAGATTACGTTTCTAATATTACTGCTGGTAATCAGAATATTACACCGGAAATGGAACAACGTATGAGAGAATTATATGGTTTGGATAAGGGAATCGTAGAAGGCTATGTTGACTGGCTTACCGATGCGCTTCATGGTGATTTCGGAACTTCTTTTACCTATCAGAAACCAGTTGTTGATATTATCAAAGATAATATGGCACCAACACTTGCATTGTCCGGTATTTCTTTGATTCTTCAGATGCTGATAGCAATTCCGTTTGGTATTATTGCGGCAAGAAAACAGTATTCCATGACGGATTATACTATTGTTGCGATAGCAATTATGGGTATTTCGCTTCCTTCCTTCTTCTTTGCATCCGTTCTTAGAAGAATTTTCAGTATCGGTTTGGGCTGGCTTCCATTATCAGGTATGGTAACAGCACGAGTGGATTATGAAGGATGGGCATTATTTGTAGATTTGGCAAAGCATTTTACATTGCCGATTATTGTATTTGTTATTACAGGTGTAGGTAGTTTACTTCGTTATACACGTACCAACATGTTGGAAGTACTTAGTGCGGATTATGTGCGTACTGCAAGAGCAAAAGGACTTCCAGAGTATAAGGTTGTTGGTAAACATGCATTTCGTAATACTTTGATTCCAATTGTAACGATGGTTGGTGGTATGATTCCATCACTTTTCTCAGGTGCGGTTATCACAGAAGGTATCTTCTCGTTGGAAGGCCTTGGAAATATTGCACTTAAGGCAGTTTACAATGGTGACATCCCTTATTTGATGGGATTTAATATGTTTATTGCGGTTTTGACACTGGTCGGAACGTTGGTTTCTGATATTCTTTACGCAGTTGTCGACCCACGAGTACGTTATTAGGAGGTGGATCGTAATGGAAGAAAATAAAGATTTGAAACAAAGAAATCAACAGGAACAGGATGAATTTGAACAAAATCAGGTGATTATGACTCCGGGACAGCTTGTTATGAAACGCTTTTTCCGTAACAAACTGGCTTGTGCAGGATTGGCAATTATTATTGTAATGGCATTATTCTGCTTGATTGGACCAATTTTAAGCCCATATGGAGAATATGAAATCTTTTATATAAATATGGAAACAGGCGAAGAAGTGCGTATGACGGAGGGCGGGCTTGGAGCATCTAATATTGGTGTAAATGTAAAGGCTCCGATTTCAGCGGCTCATTGGCTTGGAACAGACTCTGATGGTCGTGACGTATTGACACGTTTGATGTACGGTGGAAGAATTTCTCTTACCGTAGGTTTCGTAGTAGTGGCGATTGAATTAGTAGTAGGTGTTTTACTTGGTGGAATTGCAGGTTACTATGGTGGGGCAATAGATATGATTATCATGCGACTGGTAGAAGTATTTTATTGTTTGCCATTTGTACCGTTAATGTTGATTTTATCATCCTTGTTCTTGGGTTATGGTATTTCTCCAAGATATAAAATTTACTTTATTATGATTGTAATGGGTATCCTGTACTGGGCAGGTGTTGCTCGTAACGTGCGTGCACAGATTTTATCGCTTCGTGAGATGGAATATATGCAGGCAGCAGAAGCAACTGGTATTAGTACATGGAGAAAGATTTTTAAACATTTAGTACCAAATACTATTCCAATCATCATTTTGATTGCAACAATGGACGTTGGTGGTGTTATCTTAACAGAATCCGTATTGAGTTTCTTAGGTGTAGGTATTGCTTGGCCGTATGCTTCATGGGGTAACATGGCAAACGTAGTAACACAGTCTGTTATCTTAAAGAACTATCCAAATATGTGGCTTCCACCAGGATTATTAATTCTTTTAACAGTACTTGCATTCAACTTCATCGGTGACGGTATGCGAGATGCATTCGACCCGAGAATGAAAAGGTAGGTGAGAACTTTGGCAGATAAGAAAACACAAAAAGAGCGTTTGAAAGAAATTAAAAAATTCAATACGATAAAATATAAGGAATTTAATAAAAAAGCAAAAAGAAAAAATATTCCGGAGTCAGAGTACCTCACAACTATGAAAGATTCTAAGAATATTTTAGAGTTTGACAATTTAAAGACGCATTTTTATACAGATGCAGGTACGGTAAAGGCTGTAGACGGCGTTTCTTTTGAAATTCCTGCTGGTAAAACAATTGGTGTCGTAGGAGAATCGGGCTGTGGTAAATCTGTAACCAGTCTTTCTGTTATGGGACTTCTTGCAGGACCCGTTGGTCAGATTGCAGGCGGAAGCATCCGTTACAATCAGGGACACCGTGCCGTAGATTTGACTAAGATTTCAAAGAAGGAATTGGAAAAAATCCGTGGAAATGAGATTTCTATGATTTTCCAGGAACCTATGACTACTTTAAATCCTGTATTTACCATTGGTAATCAGTTATGCGAATGTATCAGCTTGCATAACAAGGGAATGAGTAAAAAAGATGTAGAAGCCAGAGCGTTAGAAACCCTTGAATTAGTAGGAATTAAACGTGAAGGTATTCTTAATAATTATCCACATGAGTTATCCGGTGGTATGAGACAGCGTGTGGTAATTGCGATGGCATTAGCATGTAATCCGAAACTTATTATTGCAGATGAGCCAACAACAGCGCTTGATGTAACGATTCAGGCACAGATTTTGGATTTAATGCGTGATTTAAAAAATAAGATTAATGCATCTATTATGTTGATTACGCATGACTTGGGTGTGGTTGCTGAGATGGCAGATTATGTAGTAGTTATGTATGCAGGCCGTGTGGTAGAGCAGGGTACAGCAGATGATATTTTCCACCATCCTTCACATCCATATACCATTGGTCTTATGAAATCAAAACCAATGATTAATGAAAAAGTAGAGCGTTTATATTCGATTCCTGGTAACGTACCAAATCCAATCAATATGCCGCCTCATTGTTACTTTAAAAACAGATGTGAGTCTTGCGTAGAAAAATGTTCAGGACCATATCCGGAGTTAGTATCGATTTCTGATACACATAAAGTAAGCTGTCATTTACACATGGACAAGCAGAAAGGGGGAAATTAATCTATGGGAAACAACAATAACGAAATCGTAGTTGACGTACAGAACCTGAAGAAATATTTCCCTATTAAAGCAGGTTTATTACAGAAAACAGTAGGTCATGTACGCGCAGTAGACGGTGTCAGCTTTCAGATTAAAAAAGGACAGACCTTTGGTTTAGTAGGTGAGTCAGGCTGTGGTAAGTCTACCTTAGGGCGTACCCTTCTTCGTTTAATTGAGCCGACAGAAGGAACTGTAAAAATCAATGGAAAAGATATGAGTTCTTTAAGCAAAAAAGAACTTCGTCCGCTTAGACCGACAATGCAGATGATTTTTCAGGACCCATTTTCATCCTTAGACCCGCGTATGCCTGTAGGTGAAATCATTGGAGAAGCAGTGCGTGAGCATAATATTGTTCCAAAGGAGCAATATAGAGATTATATCTTAAAAGTAATGGAAGATTGTGGATTAAGACCATATTATATCGACCGTTATCCACATGAATTTTCAGGTGGACAAAGACAGCGTATTTGTATTGCAAGAGCGCTTGCATTAAATCCGTCATTTATTGTCTGTGATGAACCGGTATCAGCCTTAGACGTATCCATTCAGGCACAGATTATTAACTTGATGTGTGATTTACAAAAAGAAAGACAATTGACATATTTGTTTATTTCACATGACTTGTCGGTTGTAGAGCATATTTCGGATGCAATTGGTGTTATGTATCTTGGTACTATGGTAGAAACAGGTACAAAGGATGACATTTTTGCAAAACCATTACATCCATATACACAGGCATTGTTTAGTGCAGTGCCGATTGCAGACCCGGATTATAAGATGAATCGAATCCTCTTAGAAGGAGATATTCCATCACCATCGAATCCACCTTCAGGCTGTAAATTCCATACACGTTGTACAAAATGTATGGAGATTTGTAAGAACAAAGTGCCGGAAGCAAAGGATATGGGAAATGGACATAAGGTTTGCTGTCACTTATACGATTAAAAAAATGAAAATAGGATTGCCGACAAAGTCAGCAATCCTATTTTCATTTTTTTATGTGCGTGGTATAATGGCTTTAAGTTTGTTATAGGTTGTTTTGGGTCTGTGATTAGGAGAAGTTATTAGAAAAACGATGTGGATATTTGGTCAAAGTATAGAGAAAAAGCAGGAAAGAGCAATTCGTAAAGAAGCAAAAGTATTGATGAAGCAGTTGATAGAAGCAGGAATGAATCGACAAGAAGCAAAGACAGAGATGGAGAAGCTTTTGTTTCTGGTAATGGAAGCGTGTCGGCAAAGTAAGGCTTATGAAAAATCAAAAAATCAAATCTTGTTTGCTCAGATGTTAATCGAAAAATTGGTGGAAGAAGTACTGTCAATCAATGCTGAAAACGAAGTGAATAGTAGGGAAGAAGTACGGGAAAAACTAAAAAAGCTAACAAGTGTGCTTGCAAAAGTATTCCATGAGTGTACGATTCGGGAAGATGATACAGATTTTAAAATGACTTGTGATTATTTTAACAATGTCGCAGAGAATTATGATGATTCACAACGTTTTATGTTGCAAAGTGAATTAGAAAATCTGCACTATTTGCTCAGTGAAATTTTACAGTGGGAAGCACCTGATTTTTGTGCGTTGGCATATTTTTGTAAGTTTAGTGATAAGAGTGAGTTGGGAGAGGTTTCTAATGAACAGCGAAATAAAATGTTACTGAAATATTATAAGGAAGAATATTGGAATGAGTTTGAAAGAAGGCTGTTGGCGATTGGTATGAAGGAAACCGTTGAAGTTTGGATACGGAAAATAAATTTAGAGAAATATGGTTTATAGTTCATAATAAGAATAAAGGGAGGAAAGTATGAAAACAGAATGGAATTTAGAGGTATTATATAAGGGACTGGATGACCCTGCTTATGAAGCAGACATGAAACGGTTTGAAGAAGCACAGGAGGAGTTTGCGACACTTTATGAGAGTGTAAAGGAGAAAAAACCGGAAGAAGCAGCAGAAGCACTTTTATTAAAGAAAGAAGAAGTGTGGGGATTGTTATTGAAGTTGGATGCGTATCTTTCACTTCGTCATTCTGTGGAAACGGAAAATGGGGAATTGATGGCACAGGAAAATCGTTTGATGCGTATTGCAAATAAAAATGTAGAAACAGAGCTTGCAGCAGATAAATTGATTGCAAAAGTGGAAAATGTGGATGCATTGGCAGAAATCAGCAAAATAGTAGCAGAATATAAAAATATGATTTTGCGAAAGAAACAGAAAGAACAGTATTTATTAAAAGAAGAAGTAGAAGCGATGGTTTCAGCAATGGATATGACAGGTGGTTCTGCGTGGGCACAGTTACAATCTTATCTGACTTCTACGGTAAAAGTAGATTATGATGGAAAACAGATTACTTTAACAGAAGCGCGTAATTTAGCAAACAGTCCAAATGCTGAAGTTAGAAAAGCTGCCTATGAGGCAGAAATTAAAGCCTATGAAAAGATAGAAGATGCATTGGCATTTGCTTTAAATAATATTAAAAATCAGGTAACAATGCTTTCTGAGAAACGTGGATACGAGTCACCGCTTGCTTTGACTTTGATGGATTCCCGTATGAAAAGAGAAACATTGGATGCAATGATGGAAGCAATTCGGGAATATCTTCCGGTGTTTCGTAAATATCTCCGTAGAAAAGGAGAAATGTTAGGTCACAGTAATGGTTTGCCATTTTATGAATTATTTGCACCGATGGGAAAGGTAGAAAAGACTTATACAGTGGAGGAAGCAAGGGACTATTTGGTAAATTGTTTCAAGAGTTTTTCCACAGAAATGTCCGATATGATGGCAGAAGCCTTTGATGAAGAATGGATTGACTTTTTCCCAAGAAATGGAAAACGAGGAGGGGCATTTTGTGCAGGTGTGCCATGTTTAAAGCAGAGTCGTATTTTAACAAATTTTGATGGTTCTTTTAGTGCAGTTGGAACGCTGGCACATGAATTGGGACACGCATATCATAATTTACAAATTCAGAATGAGCGTATTTTAAATCAGGATTATCCGATGCCGGTTGCAGAAACAGCATCTACTTTTAATGAAACACATTTGGGACAGCATGCAGTTGCAGAAGCTTCTGGAGATGAATTGTTAAATTTATTAGAGAATGATTTAAAAGACCAGACACAGTGTATTGTAGATATTTATTCTCGTTATTTATTTGAAACAGCCGTTTTTGAGCAGAGCCAAAATCAGTTCTTGATGGCAGATGATTTGAAAGAATTGATGTTAAAGGCACAGAAGGAAGCGTATGGAGACGGATTGGATGAAAATTGTCTGCATCCATATATGTGGGCTTGCAAGGGACATTATTACAGTTCTAGTTTAAGTTTTTATAACTTCCCATATGCATTTGGTAACTTATTTGCTTTAGGTCTTTATAGTAAATTCTTAGAAGAAGGTGAAAGCTTTGTACCGAAGTATAATGCCTTATTAAATGCGACAGCAAAGTGTAGTGTAGAAGAAGCTGGTGCTATGGTGGGAATTGATTTGACACAGAAAGCGTTCTGGGAATCAAGTTTGGAACTAATTAAGAAAAATATTGAGAGATTTTGTGCATTATAGTTTGAACAAGAAAAATTGTGAAAAAATTAACGGATAAATTCAGAGTAGGTCAAAACACATGTTGTTTTGACCGAAAGAATAAGGTTTCAGAGTACAGAAAATGATATTGTTTTAGAATAAGAGGCAAAGACTATGTTTGATGAAAAAAGATTTGAGAAGGTTTATTCTCAAAGTGGTATGACTGTAATGGAAATTTGGGTGGATAAAGAAACAGGTGTCAATTATCTATTTCATGCCAGTGGATATGCCGGAGGAATGACACCATTGTTAGACAGAGATGGAAAACCGGTTGTTTCCACTAAGTATAAATAAAAGTAGTATCTATGAGAAGATTGAGGTGTTACGCAGATAAAATATTGTTGAAGTGATAAAAAGAATTTGTGTACTTCGGAATGAGAGGAAAAAATGATAAACGGCGGTGATATGATTGTAGGATTATACAATCTTCCGACAAGCGAATGTTCAAGTAATATAAAAATAAAACGAGCATTTGTAGGAGATAAAGAAACTATCTTAAATTTTATAGATAGCAATTTTCAAAAGACTTGGGTCTATGAAGCTGAATGTGCGTTAATGCAGTCTAAATGCTTTATTGCAACAGAAAATGGAAAGGTAATTGGTTTTGCCTGTTATGATGCTTCAGCAAAGGGGTTTTTTGGACCGATAGGGATAGACCCAAATCGAAGGGGCGAGAAGATTGGGCAGGCATTATTAATTCGGACTTTAAATGCAATGAAAGAATATGGTTATGCGTATGCAGTGATTGGCTGGGTAGACAAAGCGGAAATGTTTTATAAAAAGACAGTAGGTGCTGAATACATAAAAAATGGTAATCCGGAGAATAGTGTTTATTCAAACATGGTATTTATGTAGAAAGGTATGGTTATTAGTATGGGAACATTAGCAGATTTTAATGAAAAAAAATTGGGATTCGGTTGTATGCGTCTTCCTGTTGTAAATGGTGATATGGATAAGATTGATGAGGAATATTTTTGTAGAATGATTGATTTTTTTATGGAACAGGGTTTTACCTATTTCGACACAGCATATCCGTACCATAATCAGAGGTCAGAAGGTGCGGTCAGACGTTGTTTGGTAGAGCGTTATGACAGAGAGAAGTTTTATTTGGCAGATAAGATGCCTGTATGGTTAGTAAAAGAATATGCTGATTATGAGAAGCTTTTTAATGAACAGTTAGAACGCTGTGGTGTAGAATACTTTGATTTTTATCTGCTTCATGCGTTGGATGATGAAGAAGCTGAAAAAACAGAGGCATTAGGTGGTTTTTCTTTTGTACAGGAGAAAAAGGCAGAAGGAAAAATCAAACATATCGGATTTTCTTTCCACGATACGGCAGAAGTGCTTGATAAAATCTTAACAAAACATCCTGAAATGGAGTTTGTGCAGTTACAGATTAATTATTATGACTGGGAAAGTGAAAATGTACAGTCAAGAAAATGCTATGAAACAGCGGTAAAACATGGTGTACCTGTAATTGTAATGGAACCTGTAAAAGGTGGAACTTTAGCAAATTTAGTACCACAGGCTGCAAAGATGTTAGATGAAGTAAATCCGGATGAAAATGGCAAATCAAAGGCATCTTATGCATTGTTTGCACTTCGTTATGCCGCATCTTTGGAAAATGTATTTATGGTGTTGAGTGGTATGTCAGACGAAGTGCAGATGAAAGATAATACTTCCTTTATGAAAGAGTTTTGTCCTTTGACGGTAGAAGAACAAACAGCAATTATAAAAGTTGTGGAAGAATTAGCAAAACTTCCAACCATTCCTTGTACAAAATGCCGTTATTGTGTAGATGGATGTCCACAGAAGATTAATATTCCGGGACTGTTTCAGGCATATAATAATGTCATTCAGTTTGGGGATAATGCGATAAGCAGAAGAAGTTATGAGAATGCAGTGAAAAATAAGGGACTTGCAAGTTCTTGTGTGGAATGTGGGATGTGTGAAGAACAGTGTCCGCAACATTTGGAAATTCGTCAGTTATTAAAAGATACCGCCGAGATGTTTGAAAAATAATTAAAAATACTTTTCTATCCTTAGTATTACAATAAATTTATATATAGGCGGTGATTGAAAATCACGCCTGCGCCACACGCGGTCACGAAGTG
>CAYMHX010000044.1:0-13456 GCA_964390325.1 uncultured Roseburia sp.
TCCATTTATGCTACTAATTCTTTTATTGCTTTTTCCACTGCCTCATATCTACTTCCGTCTAATACTTGAAGCAAACTTTCGTATGGGTCTTTTCGCTCTCTATCTGCTGCTATTTTCATTGCATTCTGTGAAAAACCTGACAATAAACAAATTCCCTGTTCATTCTCTACCTTTGGAATGGTATCTGTCCGTCCGCATACGTTCCAGAAGATGAGTCTTGGCATTTGATAGCCTGCCTGTTGATAACGTTTTTCGATAGTATCAAATAATGCAGGGGTAAATTTTTTCCAATTGTCATTTTTCCCACTTGTTCCCCAAGGCCATACCATTGGCTGGCTTGCCTGGTCAAATTCCATATCAGAAATAATTAACACCTGTTTTGGAAGTTCTTCTGCTAAAATATGATTTTTAACAGCGATATCCAACAGCATATCAAAAACTGCTTCAATATTGGTGTTGGCAACTTCATTATGAGCCAGCATAATTTCCAGTTTTTCTTTCAGATTTTTTCCTTTATCTAAATTGATAAATTGTGGTCTGCCACTAAAGGTAATCGCTTTATTGTGGAAGATACCTTTTAATTGTTCCGCAAAATAAATTGCCAGTGAATTACAAACTTCCATTGCTGTTACACTTGTATTGCCGCTGACATTTGTGTACATACTTCCTGAGCCGTCTGCTACCACAATACAGTCTTCTAACCCCCACTGATTTTCAAAGCCCTGTTCTATTATCTGTTTCCACATCAGTTCTGCAAAAAAATCATCCTTGAATGCTTTGTCGCAACACATTCCTTTTAAGAAACGATGTACCACTTCATACGGCATAATTCCTTTTTTATTCAGTTTGGCATCACCCATAAATACCTTGAAAAGATATTCATTACGACGTGTTTCATCGTGTCTTGTAAAAGCTGATTCATATTTTAAATTTGCTTTTGCAGGAACTTGTTCGTAATCTATTTCATCCCATTTTGAAGCTGACATTTTTACTTCTACTACATTGCCATATGCTCTAAGTGCTGATAATGTCTTTCGATATTCTTTTTCATTCATTCCAAATTTATGGGCTAAACATTGAGCTTGTTTTCTTGTTTTTTTAGAAGAAGTATTGATACTTGGAAGCCATTTTGCAAGCAGAGAAATCGGCTTATTTTTTTCCATCGCAAGTAAATCTTTTTCTAACTGTGCCTTCAAAAAAAGACAGGTTTCTTCGCATAAGTCTGTATCTAAAAAGACCAGTAAATCATCATATCTTCCATAATCCGGAATCAACTTCATAACTGCTTTTGCAACTTCTGTATGCGATTGAGCTAAATACTTCATACAAATACGAAACGTTCTGCGTTCCCCCATACCTTCTAAAATATCTCTCAAAAAAAACAGCCATTTTACCGCATATTTTGGTGAATCATAATATGCCTTTATAAATTCTCTGATAATAAAATGCTCATCTCGATTTCTAAGAGAAGAAACCATGAAATTTAAATCTAGTAATGAATGCATTGTAGTACGATAACCTGTTGCACCATTTTCTGTTATCGAACAATTCTGATATCGTTTCATTGCTTTATAAAATTCTTCTTCTGCTGCAATAAATTCATTATCTATTTTTTCTTCTTCGTTATACCAAAATGCTCTTTTCATGTTTCCTCCTTTTACGAAAGCAAGCAAATGATAAGTTTGTGAAAAATTTATCATTTGCCTGATTCCAAATTGTTTACTAGACGCAATCTTCTCAATATGATCTCCGGTATAAATAATTGCTGTATGCGCCTCACTTGTAATTTGTAACGATTCAGAGCCAAGACAATTTTCATAGAAAGTGAGCATTCAGCTTGCTGAAATGAACACTTTTTTAAAAATTTCTTTGGCGAGAAACCAACAAAGTTTGTCTCTGAATTGTTACCTTTATTTTACCATTTTTTTACACATTGTCTATAAACCCATAGTTTACTATAAATTACTCCTTTTCTGAAAAATTACACATTTTTTATATTTTATGCTATATTAAAAACAGAACTATTCACTGAATAATAATACAAGGAGGTCCTTTATGACAACAGCTTCTTCTTCACCAAAACAAACTCTCCCACCTGATAC
The DNA here is from genome assembly GCA_964390325.1 of uncultured Roseburia sp. Classification (GTDB taxonomy): domain Bacteria; phylum Bacillota; class Clostridia; order Lachnospirales; family Lachnospiraceae; genus Roseburia. The sequence continues at coordinate 2,103 of CAYMHX010000044.1, forward strand.
TCCTGCTAAGCAAAATGACTTAACAAGCATAGAACTTTCTTTTATTATGCTTATCCTCAAACAGCTTTCAGACAAAGACCATCCTTTTTCTGCGTCAGAGATTGCAAAAAAAATGAATCATCTTACAGGCGAGCCTCATACAGAAAAAACCATTTCTCGTAAATTAAATATTATTCGTAACCTGCAAACCAACCCTGACAAAAAATATCTATGCAATATACTTCATCTTACTTATGGTGGATGTATTGTAGAAGTGAGTAATCTAGATAATAAACGCTCTACGGCAAAGAAAAAACAGAGTAAGTTTTATTTTAAGCCTCTTTTGACTAATGCAGATGTAGATTTCATCTGTGCTGCAATTAATAGTAACCGCTATTTTTCGGAATCGGAAAAAAAATATTTAACTTCCAGAGAACAAACTTTAAGTGCAATTATAAAAAAAGATGATGCTTTTTATAAATTCATGGACAAAGAAGCCATTTCAAAACAAGAAGCAAAAGAAATCCGAAAGAAGGCTGCTGAGCTTATTCATTTGACAGTAGAAAAACCTTCTTCTTCCATACCTGACTTTTTAAAGCATATAAATCAATTGTATCATGCCATTCAAAATGACTATATGATTTCTCTTATTTATGGTGTCTATGATTCTAGTCCGAAGAATTTTAGAGACATATCTTTACATGCAAAAAACAATGAAAAACCTTACAAGCTAAATCCCTATGCTATGTTGTGGAACAATGGTGCATTTTATTTAATTGCTACACATAAAGGTCATACAAATCCTGTACATTTTCGTGTAGACCGTATTCTTTCCATTGAACCACTAAAAACAGAAGATGATGCTACGAAATTTCAAAAACGGGCAAAACGTCCAACTACTTTAGACCCTTTTTTTGAAAATGAAGCTCCCTTTGAATTTTTACCGGAAAAATATACAGCCACTTATCCTCTTATGTCCATTTATGATGATACCAATTATATTTCCTGTCAGCTTGAATGTACAATTGCGACATCTTCTATTTTAATTGATACTTTTGGCACTAGCCTTTCCCTTCGTGCCTCTACAATGCCTCACAGCGAAGATGAGGTGGATTTTCATGGAAGACCTCAAAAATTCCTAATTGCAAAAATTTCAAAAGTGCAATATGACAATATCTTACAATTTTGTTTGCAGCAACATACCTCTATTACAGCGATTTCTCCACCACAATTAGTAGAGGATATTCAAAAAAATTTAGAAAAATCACTGAATAAATCAAAAAGGTATCAATTAGCACAAACCTCAGAAAAAACACAAAAAACTACGGAATCGTTATAAATTTTAGAGGGGCTGTATCAACGGAAAACAGCCCCTCTAAATTCCAAATACTTCTTATTTTCCTACCTGATATCTCTTTCGACACTCTTTTAAATAAATTTCATTCGGATAATCGCTTAAAATCTGAAGAAGATGCTTTTTGGCATTTACTTCACCAAATAACATTTCACACAATACATTTTCCGTATCAATCTTCTTTGTAAAAATAAATATTTTTTCTAAGCGTTCGGCGGCTTTTTCTTCTAATTCTTTCACTTCTGCTGTCACTGACTGCTCCCACTGCATCCAAAGTTCTTTTATTTCATTGTTTGCTTCGCTATCTTCAAGCGTAATTTTCTTTCCTTTTTTATCAAATTCTTCCTCTGCCCAACATTTCCATTTCTTTATAACATCCACGTCAATATCCCACAAATCTATTTCCTGCAAACATGCATTAATTAATTCACTTGCTAAACAAGGCTGTCCCAAAAAATAATTATAAAATGATTCTGTTTCGATTTCCTTTTTTATATTTGCTGACACATTTTGAATCTTTGTAAATAACTCTTTTTCTTCTTTATATTCACTAATTTCCATTGTAAATTTATTTAAAAGTGTCTGCACCATACGCCATTTTACATTATAATTTTTATCTTTTATTTTATTTGCATAATAAGAAACTCGCACACCGTTTAAGATATTTTCCATATCTTTTTCTTTCAAGCCAACCAGATAGCTCTGGTAAAACTGATAAAAATCGTTTGCAATATGCTCGGATTTTAAATATTGCTTGACATCTTCTGTGCAAATATCCAACTCCAATTCTTCCTGTGCCTTCATCATATGGCTTAAATTTTCCCAGCCTCGGCAGGTAACTAATTCCAACTGTTTTTCTACTTTCTGATACCAATAAACCTTATCATTATTGAGTTTTAAATATTCAATAATACACGGATGCATTTCAATCTGCTGTGCATATTCAACAAATACATTTGGCTCAAACTGAATTTCCAACTTACGAAGTCTATCCACAATAGCAGCATCAAAGGTTCTTGCTGATTTATTGTATTTTGGTGGATTTCCACATAATACAATTACCCAGCCTTCCGGAAGATGATGTGTTCCAATATTTTTGGTCTGTAAAAAGGCTAACATCGCAGGCATAATAGTTTCTGACATACACGGAAATTCATCTAATAATAAAATTCCTTCTTTGTGTCCCTGTTCTACTGCTTCTGATACCTTTGCAATGACTTCTGACATCGTATAACTGGTATATTTGTCACCATCCTCTAATTCTTTGATGACAGGAAGACCTAACAGACTGTTTCTTGTGTGATGTGTTAAACTAAAGCTGACATATCCGATTCCAAGTTCATCGGCAATCTGTTTTACAATTTCTGTTTTGCCAATACCAGGTTCTCCCTCTAAATAAAATGGAAGACGGTTTACTTCTCTCATTCGATAATTGCCCTGTTCATCTTTTAATAAATATCCTCTAATTCCATTGAAAACTGCTGTTTTTGCATTTTTAATTGTATACATATTTTTCCTCTTTTCTATATTTTCTTATTTTTTCCTTTTTTACCATTTACCTCAGACTGCATATAAATAATAGACGGCATTAACTTCGTATATCCTCTATCCAGTACAATCCAACTTAATGGTGTTAAATATTCTCTCGGCATTAAGTTTTTTTCCACACATAACATTAATAATTCTTCACTCTGTACTTCAATGATATGTTCTACCAAAAGAGAAAACGATGCCAAATCTTCCTCAATCGGATAACCTTCATCTGTAACTCCATCCAAAAGTTCCACAATATCTATCATTTGCGAAATATAAGTTCTGCCAAATTCCAAGTTTTCCGGATTTTTAGAACTTTTTCCTGTTTTTTCAAAAAAATCATCCAGTAAAGCCCCCATATCAACCCACAACGGAGAAAACTCTTTTTTCAAAACATACTTCCATATTTCTATGTAATCTAAAATCTCTCGTGAATAGCCATTGCAACTATCAATGATAAATTCTATATACTTTTCTAAATCGTATTCTTTGGGATAAGTCTCGCAAATAATACGTTTTATTTTATTGAGTATTCTTGGCTTTATTTCTCCTGCTTTTTTTATTCGTACAAACCATTTTATCATTTCATGAAAAAATAAAGTTTGTGCTTCGTTATGATATTCACAGGCTGTTTTTATCTCTGATAAAATTTTAACAACTTTATTTATCTCACCAATATGACTATACATTATCTTGTTTCCCACCATTTTTATAATTGGTATCATATCGTCTGTATAAGCAAAATATTTTATTAAAGAAGAAAGCCATTTTTGACAGTTGTTATCATTGATATCCATTGGCACTGCTGCCAAACTATTCTCATCTACCATACCTTCCAATAATTCGGAGTCCATATTATAAATTTTTTCAAACCCATCCATTGATGGAATAGGAACATATTCCTCAAATCCACTTCCAAAACCACCTCCGAAAATATTACTCTCCACATTTTCTTCTGAAGCATCCTCAAATACTTTTTCTGGCTGCTTGATATAAACAGGTTTTTCAAAATTGAATGTACTTTTATAAAATGGATTTTCCCAATAATCATAGGAAAATGAAAATACCGGCATTAATACATTTAAGATATTGCAGATTCTTAAAAAAAGTTTTTCAGGAATCCCCGATTTCGCAAATAACCATTGTGTAATACTTATTTCATATTCTTTGACCTGTCCAATATCTCCATTACGACAGACCATATAAATCTGTGGTTCTAATACTCTGTCATCTGCTTGATAACCTTTATCTAAGAGCTGTTCGGCACATTCATAATCTTCGATAATCAATGCCATAAAAACAGGATTTACCAAATAGACTTGCTCCATCTCAAATGCATCTGCCTCTATTCTTAAAAGGATTCTTGTTTCGTCAGGTTCTGCTTCTGCCAGATAATATCCATCATTACCATCATAAAATTCCAAATCTTCCAATAAATCATGTAATTTCTGTCTTACACCTTCTTTACTAATCTCATATAACTTTCTTGCTTCAATATAACCATGTTTTTCTAAGGTACTAATATGCATAGACCTTTGAAATTCATTTCTCATACTCCTCCTCCTAATTCCTTTCAAATCTGTAATGCTTTAAAATGAAAACTATTCTTCGAATTTAATAAACCGAACCCAATCTCTGTAAAAATTACTATTTCTCCGATTAAGAATACATTCGTAATCATATTCTGTCATAAGAAAATAAACAGGATAATCCGGTTTTTCATTCGGATAATCTCCAGCACCGTCTGTCAAATAAACCAAACAGTCAATGGTGTGTTCTTCCTTTTTAATTTCTTCAATTCTTTTAAAAACAGGAATAAAAGAAGTTCCTCCATAGCCTTTCAGATGCATATTTTCCCATTCTTCTATTTCTACTTCTTGAATGGAAGAATAGTAGCGTTCTTCTTGCAGCTCATTATCACACTGAAACACATATAATTCTCCTCCCTGTGAAACAGTGCTTAAATCTCGGATAATATTATAACTTTCTCGTAAAAATTTCCTTGCCATAGCACCACTGCACGAGCCACTGGTATCAATCGCCAGACAAATCGTATGAATATCTAACTGTTCCGTTTCTTCAGGCGGCTCAACCAATGGAATATCGCCATACATTTCCAATCCGTAACTGTAAAGCATTGTATCTATTTCATCCTGCTGCTCTTTTGCAGTATCTTTTATGGTTAAAAAATCCATAATAATGTTGTAATAAGAATTTTCATTTTCTTCTTCCGCCATCACATGAAGTATTGAATTACCGCTTCCTGTTCCATACGCTTCCTTTTTTTGTAATTGATTGACAACGGAATTTATCCCACTTACACTTGCTTCTTTTAATACAACTTCTGCTGCCTGTTTCCACATAGAAGAAATGATTGCCTGTTTTCTATTTTCTTCTTCCTCAGAAGTTCCCTGAGCATTTGTTTGAGCATTCCCCAAATCAGAAGCTTGTTTTTTTCTATATTGACTCCACATTTCATGATTATCTCGTCTGATATACTCTCCGTCCGATAACATTTTTTTTCGGATAACTTTATTGTTTCTGCCTCGATAATAACACTGTATGCCATAATTATCGCCAAGATACTCATCCATTGCTCTCATGGTACTCCGGTAATCATTATCTTCATCATCATAATAATCATCATCTTCCCACTCATCTTCTATTTGTTTTGGAAACAAATTTTGTACGATATATTCCACTTCTCTATCCATCGAAACCCATAAAAGTTTTTCATCACGATATTTCTCGTGCATATCAAAGTGACCTAAAAGTCCATGCAATACAATATGTAAAATCTGTTTTTTTAACTCCTCCAAATCTCCATTCCAACACTCTCTTATCACTTTCTCAGAACAATAGAATAAATTTTCTCCATCTGTTGAGATACTCTCCTTTAGCTCTAATTCCTTCCATTTATTTTTTTTATTCAATAAATTAATGGCATATATCAAAGCTGGAAATTCTTCTTTTAAAGCAATCATGGTCTGGTGTATCAGCCTTTTTGCTTTTTCTTTTTGCTGTGTTTTTTTTCCTTTTTTCCCACTCACAAAAGCCTCCTAAAATCTTCTTTATGCGAATGCCATCCGACAGTAAAAACTATCGGACAGCCTTATCCTTTATGCTAAAATTTTATCTACCACGCCATACTCTACGGCATCTTTTGCGTGAAGCCAGTAATCTCTTTCAGTGTCTTTTACCACCTGTTCATACGGACGGTTACAGTTTTGGCTAAGCAATTCATTTAACATATGCTTGGTATCTTTGATATGCTCTGCTGCAATTAATAACTCCGAAGCCTGACCTGTCATACCACCTGATGGCTGGTGAATCATGACTTCACCGTGTGGTAAGATAGCACGCTTTCCTTTTGTACCTCCTGAAAGAATGACTGCACCCATGCTTGCTGCTCTGCCAAGGCAAACGGTTACAATATCAGGTGCGATATACTGCATAGTGTCATAAATTGCCATTCCAGCACTTACAGAACCTCCCGGACTGTTAATGTATAAACTGATATCTTCATCTCCAAGGGAAGCAAGATGTAACAACTGTGCTACAATAGAAGCTGCCATTTCATCTGTTACTTCTCCTACTAAATGAATTACTCGATTGTTTAAATTACTGGAAAATACATCATTTCCCTTTCCTTTTTCATCATATACGACTGGATTAATTACCATAATTTTTTCCTCCTGTTTTGCGTTTGTTAATTTTATAACAATTCGTAACTATTCAGTACCCTCATAGTTACGATATAAAAATTCATTAAAAATCGTTTCGCGATAGAATTTTAAGTTGCCTTTGGCAGTATTTACACCTGAATCCCGTTCTTTTGGTCAAAACAGCAAGTGTTTTGACCTGCTCTGAATAGTTACAACAATTCTATACTTTTATAATTTTTAAAAAACATTCATTGCATTTTTACTTTCTGTTCTTCCATAAAAGCCGAATGCATTCTGTTTTTTCTCCATTTCTGTATTCATTCGTCTATATCCATTTTCTACATCTTGTACCGTAATCATTGTTTCACGTTTTTTCGCATGGTACTGACGAAGGCTTGCTGTAATAATCATGGACTCTGCAAGGTTTCTGGCTTCTCTGGCATTGCCAAATTTTTTCTTTTTCTGTGCCTTTATTTTTTTCATATTTTCTTGAATAGCGTTCATCGTTTCTGGCGACACATCATATCCTTTTTCCTGCAACATCTTTTTTGTAATTTCCGTCAATTCTTCAAAATGATAATCTTCAAATTTTACAAAATGACTGATACGGGAAGATAAACCTTCGTCTAATTCTAAAAATCCAACAACTTCATTGGAATACATTGCAAAAATTACAGTTACATCGGGATAAAGCTCCATATATCGGATAAATTCTTTCATCGCTTCTGCAACAAACCCTCCCGAAGCTCCGTTTAAGAAAAATCCTGCTTCATCCACAAAAAGAACGCCGCCTCTTGCTTCTTCAAATTTTCGAGCAACCTTTGGTGCTGTATGCCCTACATATTTTCCAATCAAACTTTTTCTATCTGCTACTACAAAATTTGCATTACTATTTCCTTCTTCTGCCATGATATCAGCAAGAAGTTTTGCTACCGTTGTCTTTCCCGTTCCGGGATTTCCAAAGAAAATCATGTTCTTATGTAACACACCTAATTTTTCGTTCTGCAATTCTTCCTTGGTAATCGCTGCAATTTCCTCTGCAACCTTTTTTACATTTTCAAGCCCTGTCATTTCCTGCAACTGTTCCATTGGCTTTTTCCCCTCTGTAAACAGCTCTGGAAAATGCTCCTCTTTTAACATCGTGCCTTTACTATTTCCTTTTTTCAGTTTTTCGACTGCCTTATCCAAATACCATGCAATATCTTCTTCTTTAAACTGATTGCCGCGTTTTTTACGAATCATCTGAAGGAAACGTTTTTCTGATAATTCTTTGGAAAATTTATATTTTTCATCTTCTAATAAATATCCCAATACCTGTTCATAATATGTATTTTTTAAAGGAGAAAGTCTTAAAACATCAAAATGAAAATCAATGCGTAACTCTTGTACCCAAGTAGACAATACCTGTTCCGGTCTAACAAATACACACGCTATCACTGCCGGACAAACACCGATGACTTCCTGTGCTTCTTTTGCATATTCTGCAGAAAGCCCTGTGAAAAATACAACATCCTTACTCGATACTCCTGAAATTAAGTGAATGTATTTATTAACAGGAAGCTTCTCATCCACATCATTCTTTCTAAAATCTACTACACGAAGCATTTCATCTGTATCTCTACCTTTTTTCTTTTCAAACAAAAATTCAAATCCATCATCTTCCTCATCATAAGAAGTTTGATATTCCTCATAATGAGCTTTGATATAAGCTGCAGATTTCATGGCTATATTTTCATTATCAGAAACAATTAAGATTCGATTTGAAATACCTCTTTTGTTATTTTCTAAATATGCAGCCGTTTCTTCTAAATAGGAAACTTTAATATCTTCCCATTCCGATTTTCTTTTATTTTTTAAATAATAATACTGTTGAATGAATCCCATGTCCGATGCAGTATAATATTTTTCTGCAACCGGAAATGCCTGCTGTATTTTTTTTCTAAATAAATTCATGATTTCCTCCTTATAACTTCTTGCTATTTTGTTTTGCTTGCTGTTTGATTATGTCTTGATTATACTGATTTTTACAAAAAAAGACGGACATAACTGTCCGTCTTTTGATTTTTATTACATTTATTTTTATAACTTTTTGTCTATTGCTTCTTTTCATATTTCTATTGCAATTTTATAAGAATACTCCTGTTCTCGTTCTTCTTTGCTTAAACTTTGCAAACGCTCTAATTCTTTTATCAATTACTAATCATATAAATGATATAAACGACACTTAACCTGATAATTTGGAAAAATACGCTGCATAGAATACAGATAAACTGCCATCTGTACCTTTGCATATACTTCTCCGTCATAAACTGCTCCTAAAAAATACGAACTAATCTTTTCATCGTTTTGAGCAGATATTGTCAGCTAACGCTTCTAAACTGGCAATATCTGTTTTTTTCATAGAGTAATAAAGTGTTACCATTGGCTCTGCCAATTCTATCTTTTTCATTGTATCTAAAATTTCTTTCATTGTCCGACCTGCCGACGGCGACCATGTTCCATTTTCTATCATTCCAATCTTTCTATTTTGATAATTTTTCCCCTGCAAACGCAAAAGAAATTCTCTCATCTTTGGAAATACACCTCCATCGTAACTGGCTGCTGCCAATACCATTCTGTCGTATCGGAATGCATCTTCAATAGCTTTTGACATATCTGTCCTTGCCAAATCAATCACTACGGACCTTTCTTCCCTCTCCCGTAACAGTTCTGCAAATTGTTTTGCCGCTTCTGCCGTATTTCCATGGATAGATGCAAATACGATTAACACAGCAGAGTCTTCTGGTTCATAACGACTCCATTTGTCATACAGTTTTATCACTTCTTCTAAATTCTCGTTTAATACTGGTCCATGAAGCGGACAAATCATTTTTATCTCCAAAGCTGAAGCTTTTTTTAACAATGCCTGTACAGACACGCCATATTTCCCCACAATATTAAAATAATATCTGCGTGCTTCACACACCCATTCTTCATTCTTCGTTTCTGATAACGCTCCAAATTTTCCAAATGCATCCGCTGAAAACAATATCTTTTCTTTACTTTCGTAAGATACCATTACTTCAGGCCAATGTACCATTGGTGCCATGTAAAAAGTCAGACGATGTTCTCCCAGTTCCAAAACATCTCCTTCTTTCACTATTAATTTATTTTTTATCCTATCTTCATCCCAAAATTGTGACAAAAATAAAAATGTCTTTTGATTTCCTACCACTGTCACCTCTGGAAATAATTCCAACACCTTTGCAACACTGCCTGTATGGTCCGGTTCTACATGATGAATCACAAGATAATCCAAATTTCTTCCTTCTAATTCTGTTTCTAATTTTTCTACCCATTCCATCATTTTTTCCTTATCTACCGTATCAAGTAATACCGTTTTTTCATCCAAAATCAAATATGAATTATACGATACTCCGTCTGGTACCTCATACATTCCCTCAAATAAATCTATATCCAAATCATCCATTCCAACGTATTTTATATTATCCGTTAATTTTATCTGCATAAAAATCTCCTTTTCTTTATTTTTGATAACCATTTCGCAGCAATTCTATTCTTTCCGTCATTACTGATTATCTTTTCGTAATTATTCAGTACCTTCATAGTTACAATGCAAAAATCTATTTAAAATTGCTTCGCAATGAGATTTTTGCACCCTTGAAGCACTTTCTTTTGTTCAAAAGAACAAGTATTTTGACCTGCTCCGAGCAAGGGAATTACTGGAAATACTGTTCACACATCTCTTGAAAGCCTGTCTGATTTTCGCTATAATTAACATAAAAAAGGAGTTATTTCCCATGAATACAAAACGTATTTCTTATATTGATATGGCAAAAGGTATTGGTATTCTTCTTGTAGTGTACGGACATTTCGGTTTTGCTTCTGAACCTGTCCTTACTTGGATTACTTCTTTTCATATGCCCTTATTTTTTATTTTGTCCGGTATGCTCTTATCTCATACCAATGCTGTAAAATATTTTATGGCAGATTTTATTTCCAAAAAAGCCAAAGCTCTCCTCATTCCTTATTTTGCATTTAGTATCTTAAGCATTTTATTTTCAGCAATTTTAGACTTTGGCACATTTTCTTCTTATCTTCCAGATGCATTATTGCAAACCTTTAGTTTTTACGGCATCTCTGTTTTATGGTTTCTTCCCGCACTTTTTTTCGGTGAAACCATATTTCTTTGGATTCGCAAGCATACCTCTTTGTTTTTTACAGCTATTTTATCGTTTGGGATTTGTTTGTTGACTGTTTTTTCTGTAAGAACTTATCATTATTATTATGAAGTAGATTTTGGAAATTATTTTAGTATTTTAGGAGCATATTTGATTTCGGTATTGGTGCGTACAGGAATTGCTGTGACCTTTCTTGCGATTGGATATTATGTACAGCATTTCTTTTTTCAAAAAGAACGGCCTACATGGATTTATGCCATTTTTACACCACTGTTTTTCGCACTGAACATTTTTCTTGCTCTGAAAAATGGAATTGTAGACTTACATTATCTGCTTTTTAACGATTATTTCCTCTATTTTGGAGCAGCTTTTACAGGAAGTATGGCTGTCATTTGCCTAAGTGCCTCCCTGCCTTCGTCAAAGGCTCTCCTTTACGCAGGAAAAAATTCTTTGATAATTATGGCTACTCATATGAATTGTCGATTTTTGGGCATTTGCTACGCCGTAGGAAGCCTATTGCATTCTCGTCTGCCCGTGATTGGAACACTTGGATATCAGGGAATTGTTATTTTTTGTATGATAGGATTAGAAATAGGTGCGATTTATGGTATCAATCATTATGCACCATTTTTACTTGGGAAA
>CAYMHX010000045.1:0-13150 GCA_964390325.1 uncultured Roseburia sp.
GGTATTTTTACTATGGGGTATAGTAAAAAATATATAATGTATTGGGGGGTTTTACGAGAATTATAATATCATGTTCCCCTCAAAAAGTCTGCACAAACTTCACAATTTTTACAAAAAGTTTTTATGCATTTTTTACACAGGATTTTTCATACCCCATAAAAATACTCTGCAATTTCTATAAAGAAGTCTCAAATAATGCCTCAAATTCTGAACGTCCGATTTTTTCCTTTTCAAGAAGAAGTTCAGCACAGGCATCTAAAACACTGCGGTTTTCGATAATCAAGGCTTTTGCTTTTGCATAACAATCATCAATAATACGCTTTACTTCTTTATCAATTTCATCTGCGACTGCACCGCCATAGCCTTTGGTATGTGCCAAATCTCTGCCGATAAATACTTCGTCGTCATCATTTTCATAGCAAATCATACCAATATTATCAGAAAATCCATATCGAGTTACCATGGCTTTTGCTCTCTGCGTTGCCTGTTTGATATCCTGTGATGCTCCGGTTGTAATATCATCAAACACCAGTTCTTCTGCCACTCGTCCACCTAATGACACAATAATATCCTGAAGCATTTTCCCCTTCGTATTAAACATCTCATCACGTTCCGGTAATGGCATTGTATAACCTGCAGCACTTGCTCCTGTTGGGATAATCGATACGGAATAAACAGGTCCTACATCCGGAAGGACATGGAATAAAATTGCATGACCAGCTTCATGAAATGCTGTAATCCGTTTTTCTTTTTCTGTAATGATACGGCTCTTTTTCTCTGCACCAATTCCCACTTTTACAAAGGATTTCTTAATATCATTCTGTACAATATAGGCACGATTTTCTCTTGCAGCGGCAATGGCTGCTTCGTTTAAAAGGTTCTCTAAGTCCGCACCTGTAAAGCCTGCGGTTGTCTGTGCAATCTGTTTTAAGTCTACATCATCGCCCAATGGCTTATTTTTAGCATGTACACCTAAAATTTCTTCTCTGCCGCCCACATCAGGTCTTCCTACATGAACCTTTCTGTCAAAACGTCCCGGACGCATAATCGCAGGGTCTAAAATATCCACACGATTTGTTGCTGCCATAACAATAATTCCTTCGTTTACGCCAAAACCATCCATCTCTACCAACATCTGGTTTAAAGTCTGCTCACGTTCATCATGGCCTCCGCCCATACCTGTACCTCTCCGTCTTGCTACGGCATCAATTTCATCAATGAATACGATACATGGTGCATTGCGTTTGGCATCTTCAAACAAATCTCTTACTCGAGAAGCACCAACACCGACAAACATTTCTACGAAGTCGGAACCCGAAATACTAAAAAATGGTACACCAGCCTCTCCTGCAATTGCTTTTGCTAATAATGTTTTACCTGTTCCAGGAGGTCCTACCATTAAAATACCTTTTGGAATACGTGCTCCCAACGAGGTATATTTTTGAGGTGCTTTTAAAAAATCTACGATTTCCTCTAATTCCTCTTTTTCTTCTTTTAAACCAGCAACATCTTTAAATACTACACTTTTATCATCTGGTTTTAACATCCTTGCACGGCTTTTGCCAAAATTCATCATTTTATTATTGCTTCCAGAGCTTGCTGCATTTTGACTGGTCATCATCATAAAGAAAATAAACATTGCTCCAAAAATCAATAAATACGGCAGTATCGTCATAACCCAACTCTCTGCCGGAATATCTGCCTGTGTATAATTCTTAATCCCTTCCTCTTGTAAATACTCCGTTACTTCATTTACATCGGAAACAATCAATCTCTGCTGGCTTCCATCTGTAAATGTCACTATCACATATCCCGTCGGTACTTCCCGATTCTGTACCACATGATAAGCAACAATCACATCATTGTTTACATCTGCTTCAAACTGAGCACGGGTATATGCGTTCGTAGTTGTTCTTCCATCCAAAAAATACCACATAACAACAAACATTAAAATAAGAAGCAGATAGAAGCCAAACCCACGATAACTACTATTTCTTTTTTTTGTACTCAAATTTCTATTCTCCTTTATTCCTCGATTTCCACATATGCAATATATGGTAAATTACGATACTTTTGGGCATAATCTAATCCGTATCCTACCACAAATTCATCCGGGATTTCAAATCCTACATAATCCACGTCTACCTTTGCCACACGGCGGTCAGGTTTGTCTAATAAGGTACAGAGGCGTAAACTCTTTGGATTTCTGGTTTTTAAGTTTTGCAGTAAATAAGATAAGGTACGGCCCGAATCAATGATATCTTCTACTACCAGTACATTTTTACCTTCAATGCTTACATCCAAATCCTTTGTAATCTTTACAATACCGCTGGACTTAGAATCATCTCCATAACTTGATACACACATAAATTCCAACTCAACCGGTGAAGTAATCCGCTTTGCCAGTTCCACCGTAAAAAAGATAGACCCCTTTAAAATACAAATCAAGCATATCGGTTCGTCACCATACAATTCACTAATCTCTGCTCCTATTTCTGCAATACGTTTTGTAATCTTCTCCTCAGACAAGTATTCATGAATCGCTTTCACTTTTTTCATAATATTTTCCTCCTATTACTTGTACTTTTACTATTCTTTTGGTATCCTTGCCTACTTTTACATCTTCGCTGATACGACCTCCAATTACCCACAACACTTGTACCTGATGCGTCAAAAGCAATATCTCATCCCGTTTTTCGGAAGGTATCTTTTCATTAATAAAATATTCTTTCAAACGTTTTTTATGACCTGCTTTATCTATCACCAAATAGTCGCCTGTTTGTCTGGTTCTAATTTGAAATCCGTCCTTTATTTTATCATAATCGAAGAATTTCGTATATCTGTTTTTGGAAATTTCTATATTTTCTTCTGTCATTTTTAGCAAAGAAAGCTGTATTTTTCCATTTGGAATATCCCATAATGCACTTTCATTTACCAAACATTCCTCTAATTCTTCCTTTGAAATATCCCTAAAGAATGTCTTTTCTTCTAAAGGTATGTGTATTTTTTGCTTTTGTAAAAAAATCCCTTCATAAACACGTTTTGCTTTCATACCGTAAGGCAAGTCCAGATTTCTACCTACTTGCAGCTCCATAAGCCCCATAAAAGACCTCACATGCTCAAAGCCAATATCCTTTGCACTTCCTGACACTTTTACAAGTGCCAAATGACATACCTCCTTTTTTAAAATAACAGGCAAATTTTCCCATCGTTCTTTTAAAAGAAGCAGACCATTTTTTTCCTCTTTAAAAACATTTTTCGCTACTTCTAATACTTGAATTTTTAAATAATCTGCCATTTCTCCAAGCATCAACGCACTTTGGTTGATATGAGCAACAGCCTGTGTATTTATCTCCTCTAGTATTGGAAAAATGATATTTCGGATTTTATTTCTACTATAATCAGTGTCTTGATTGGTACTGTCGATGCAATAAGGCTGTTCTTCCTCTGCTAAAAAACGCTCAATTTCTTTTCTTGTCATAAGAAGCATTGGACGAATGACATCTATTCCTTTTTTCAGCTCCCTCTTTGGCTTCATGCCGCTTAATCCATCAATCCCCCCGCCCCGAAGCATTTGAAATAATACTGTTTCTGCATTATCATCGGCATGATGTGCCAAAGAAATTCTTATCTGTGAACTCTGCATAGAAACCCGCTCTGCTGCCTTTACATAACAATCATAACGCAGAACGCGTGCGGCTTCCTCTAAACTCATTTTTTGCTCTTTTGCATACTCTAATGCCTGTACGGAAAATATCTGTATTGGTATGTTAAGTTTTTCACAAAGCTGTTTTACAAAATAAGCATCTTCTTCGCTCTCTGTGCCTCGAATCCCATGTTCTATATGGACAACTTCTAAATAAAATTCCATTTCTCTTTGCAATTTTATCAGTAAAAGCAGCATACACACCGAATCTGCCCCTCCGGACACCCCTGCCAACACACAATCGCCTTTTTTTATTAATTCTTCCTGTTTACAATACTGTATTATCTTTTGCAGCATTCTTTTTTATTTTTCCCAAATGCAAGATGCCAAAATGGTCATATCATCCGGTACTTTCCCTCCTGTAAATAGCAACACCTGCTCCATAAGTTTTTTTGCCAATGCCGCAGGGTGTCTGCAATCAATACTTTCAATGATTTCCTGTATTGTTTCTTCTGGTTTTGATACCTTTAAATATTCTAACACACCATCTGTAACCATTACAACAATATCACCATTTTTCAAATTGATTTCCTCGCAGGCAATCTCTAGATTGCTGCCTACCCCAACCGGAAGTGTTCCTGCGGACAGGCAAATCACCTCTCCCTCTCTTTTTAAAAAGCTGGCCGCTGCACCAATTTTATAAAAAGCTGCTTTCCCATTATATAAATTAATCTGCAGTAAATCCAGTGTAGAAAATAAATCTGCGTCCCCCTTTAAAACCATTGCCGTATTCATCATACGAAGGGCTGTTTCCATGGAAAAGCCAGCCTCCAAAAATTTTTCTACTAAATCTAATACCATTTCACTTTCTTTACATGCCATACATCCTGAACCCATACCATCAGAAAGTCCCATTAAAAACATTCCATTTTCCAACTCCAATGCTGAAAAATTATCTCCCGACACACTGACACCATCTTTTTTACACCGCTCGATACCCTGTACACTCCGAAATTTAGTATCTTCTATAAACCAAAATTCATTTATTTCTTCAGAAACAAACATTTTTGTATCTGCCTCTAAACGCATTCGGTGTTTTAATACGTTCTTTGCCAACTGCAGAAATGTTTTTGTAGAAGCACAGCCACTTTTAGTTTTCATCCAAACCTGAAGCTTTATATGTCCTTCTGCAGATTCATATAAATGTATCTGTTCTATAAACATACCACAGTTTTTTGCTTGATAACAGAGTTCTGATAGTTTAGTTTTTTCTTTTTCATCCAGTAAACTATCTTCTTTTGCACAATCCTCCATAATATATGCCATTGCATCCAACTGTTCCGCTATAGTCTGACGATTTTCAAGCAGTCTGTTATACCATGCCCGATTTAATGCCGTTCTTTCAAACACTTGGATTGCCTCTGCTGTCATATCTTTACTATACTTGCAGCATTTTGCAAGTTCCTCCTGCCGTTCTCTGGATGTTCTTCCTTTTTCTAAAATCTCATCTATTAATTTGGGCAGAATTTCATAAATCGGTCCTTTTTCCTCCTCCCAGCAAATAGCACAAGAATCACAGTTTAAACACAGCTTTCCTGTCAACTCATCTTGAAACCTTCCATACTCATCTTCTGAATAGCCCTCCTTCCTCTGGCTCATATGAAAAAAAATCTTAGAAAGTCTGTCAAAGGATTCTGCATAACCATACAACCTCTCTTTTCGATTATTATTTGGCACTTTGTATGTCTTTGGTTTCCACTGCCATTCCAATATCATATGTATTATCCGATGCACTAAAACAGCAGCACCTAATATAAGCATTCCTTCTAATAAAATAATCTGCCAAATTGGTCGACTTGTCCACTCCAATAAATATCCACTAAAAGATACAAGGACTGTACTTAATGAAGTCAGCGTTCCAATCACATAAATAGAACTTTTATCCGTCATCCATTCTACCAATTTCACAATACCTATGGTAAGTAAAATAATCACCGCATACTTTGCCATCGCTGTAAATGGCATAAAAAACATCATTCCTACATAAGTAGCTGCCAAAATCCATCCCAACTTAATTCCCGACAGATAAAGTGCTGTAAAATAGGCAGGTACAAATGGATAACATTCCATAATCTCTACACTGCACACGAATGTACTTATCATACTTAGTATCATTTGTCTTACACGTTTTTTCTTCATATGCTTTCCTTACCTCCTTAATTTCATTGAAAATTACTTCATAATGGAATTTTTGCATTCTTAAATCACTTTCTTTTAAGACTTTTGCAAAACATTTTTATTTTGCAACAGTTCCTACTTTGAATACTTATATTTCATTACAAATTCTGTAATTGTCATTGAGCAGCTTTAATAGTATATAAAATATCTTTTGAAATCTTTGTCAAAGCAAGGAAGTGCTGCAAAGAATCTTTCGCCAAAAAACTGCAAAAAAAAGCTTCGTGTTTCCACGAAGCTCATCTTGTTTAAGCAGTTATTCTTATTCTTTAATCTCCCTAAAAATAATCTGATTATCATAAAGTAATCCCAGCTTACTCTCTGCTACATCTTCTACATATTCTTCTGATTCTATGTACATCTGGTATCTTTTTAATTCTTCCTGCCTATTTTGTTCTTCTAAAAGTTCTTGATTTAATTCTTCTTCTAATGCAATTTTTTCTAACTGCTTCTGCTTAATTTGATATGTTTGAACGGACATTACCGCTACAAAAACTACTAATATAATTCCAATATAAATCTTACCATTTCTAGTTTCATCACTTTTCAACCGCTTTTTCTTCTTCGCCATAGCAGTAATTTCTCCTTTATAATTTATATAATCCCATTTTAATTGCTTTGTACATTTTTTTCAACTGTTTCCATACAAAACCGCCGCTTTTCTTTCCTATCTTAAAAAACGGTTTTAATATTGTCCCTAAAACCTTCTTTAAGATATTCAAAATACCTCCAAAGAACCATACACTTATTTTTATCACAAATCGACTGAAAAAAAATACATATAAAATAGCTCCAATTGCAATTCCTAAAAAAGCAAATGCTCGTATCATTCCGTCATTCATTTGATACAGAAGTAAAAATACTACAATTGTACAAAAAAACCAATAAAGGATATCCTCTATCCCTATCCAGATAACTCCATGCACTGCAATTCTTCTAAAAATCCGCAAAAAATCATAAAGCAAAACCAGTCCCATTCCACATAAGATAGAAACACCAAAAAATACTGCTTCATTTCCAATACTCTCACTCAGCGTCATCATCGAAATAACCTTCCCAAAAAGGATTCTGTCTGTTTCGGGGCTGATTTTACTTCTGAATAAGTCAAAGAATCAATCCTTCCCTCAATATCAATTTCTCCTTTTTCCAAAGAAAGTCTGTTTACATGTAAGTCATTCCCTTTGATTAAGAGCATTCCTAATTCTGTTTCCAACAAAATTTCTGCCACATCAAAAGATAACACATCCACAACACCACTAAATGCACCATTTTTTCGATTTATCAGTAATACCTTATGCGATTTTGCACTGTTATTTTTTTCTTCCATAAAAAGACCTCCTATTTTATGTAACTTTTTAGAAGCAACCTCAAAAACAGTTTCTTTTGTTGTTGGCTTCTCGTCAAAGAAATTTTCAAAAACATTTCTTTTAGTTATCAGTTTATTATATTAGAAGTCTTTTTTTATTATGCTATATACTCGCTCTGAATAATCACTAAATATATTCAAATAAATCTTTTGCTTCTTCTTTCTTTGTGGTATCTAACAGGTTTAATACGCGTACCTTTACCGTTTTTGTCCCAAATGCAATTTCAATAATATCGCCTATTTTTACATTCAAAGATGCCTTTGCAGGTTTGCCATTTACCATAACCCTTCCTGCATCACAAGCTTCGTTTGCAACGGTTCTTCGCTTAATAATTCTTGATACTTTTAAAAATTTATCTAATCTCATACTTAATTCTCCTTACTATTACTCTTAATATCAAAAGGCGGATTCTAAAGAATCCGCCTTGTAACAGCCTTTTTAGCACTCTTATTCATTCACTACATCTTTTAACGCTTTACCAGCTTTAAATCTTGGATTTTTAGAAGCTGGAATGATGATTTCTTCTCCACTCTGTGGATTTCTTCCAATTCTTTCTGCTCTTTCAGATACTTCAAATGTACCAAATCCTACTAACTGGATTTTTTCACCTTTTTTTAATTCATCAGTAACAACTTCTACAAAAGCCCTTAATGCTGCTTCTGCATCTTTTTTACTTAAACCTGTTTTATCAGCCATAGCTGCGATTAATTCTGCTTTATTCATGATATTAATTCCTCCTCTAGCCTATCATTCTGTGGTTTTCATCCAAAAATACCCACAAACATATTTATACTTGTTTTCATTAGCTTTGTCAAGCTAAATCATAATGCTTTCCTTCAGTTTAGTAACAGTTCCGCTCATCAGCTCAAATGAAAAAATCATGATGCAAGCATCTGATGTTTTTCATTTTGGCTGATGGCTGAACTGTTACTCAGTTTAATATATTCCCAAGAAGTCCCGAAAGAGTACTCAAATAATCCGTAGAAGAATCCTCTGATAATGCGTTTGTCAATGCTTCTATGAGTGCATCTGTATCTGTTGGATTATCTTCCTCATCATCTTCGTTTTGATTCATTGTACTACCTGCCAATGTTCCTGCTAAATTGGTATCGACACCTTCTTCCTCATCTTCTGCATCTTCATCTTCTTCGTATTCCACAGACAGCTCTATATCTAAGGCAATCGAAATCTCTGCTGTTTCTGAATTTACAAACAACTTTTTTGAGTAAGTTTCATAACCGTAAGACTCTGCCCTAATCGAATGAACACCATACGATAATTCTATCGGTTCTTCATAATCAACCTTCTCTCCATCAATGCTAAAAGTAATATCTGCATCCGTATTCTCGTCCACCGTAACTATCTTAAATGTAATTTCCCCTATCTTAGGTCCCTCACCTTTTAATTCATCTAAATCAATGACCGTTGTTTCTCCACGCTTCACTTCATATTCTTTACTGCCTCCGTATCCTTTATTCGCCACAGAAACAATATAATTTCCTTCCGGAACTTCTAATTCCATTTCTCCGGTAATTTCTGCAAAAATCTTCCCCCCAATCTGAATAAAGCTATCTTCAAATAACTCTGTATTTTTTAAAGCAATTGCTCCCTGTCCTGTTGTCACAGTCACCGATAAAATCTGTTTATTCATACCGACTACTCTAATTTCATCATTTGTTTTTATTTCAGAAATCTCAATCTTCTTTCCATCAGAAAAAATATCTAATCCTTCTTCAAAATAATATCTCGTGTCCGCAATTTGAAAAACGCCCCGTTCTTCATCTATTTTGTACCGAATCACATCTTCATATTCCCAAATATTATCAGAAAGCTGTGCAGATTTTAATTTTCCATCGGAATTCTTTTCTCCTAATACAATAATCTGTCCACATTCAAATGCACTGACAGAGGCATTATTTCCATATTTATCCAAGAAATTTGTCGTAAGAGTATATGAAACCACACTCTGTTTTCCTGACATCAGTTGTTTGACAACCATATATTCTTTTGCCATATTATTCGTCATAATCATATAATGTTCTGTATCAAACTCTGCCTTTATGGTTTCTTCTTTGCTTTCTTCTGTTTTTTCCGTTTCTGTTTTTGGATAATAATAGTTCGTTCCCGATACCGTTCCTTTTCCTCCTGTACCACAACCTGTCAAAACAAGAATGACGAAACTAAATAATAGAATGACTGCTTTCTTTTCGTACTTCAAACCAAATCTCCGTTCCTTTTTATCATTTGTAACTGTTCAGTACCTTCACAGTTACGATACAAAAATCCATTAAAAATCACTTCTTAACGGGATTTTTGTACTCCTAAAGCATTTTCTTTTGGTCAAAACAGCAAGTGTTTTAACCTGCTCTGAATAGTTACTATCGTTTTTTTTAGTATACTATTTTCCAGTAAAAATTCAATACTTGTAATTATTTAGTAGTTCATAATTTCAATTTCCATTAAAAACTTTTCTCTTTTTTCTTCCTGTGCAATCACTTTTTGTAATTTCTCTACATTTCGTTCTGAAAGCCATATTTTATGAGCATTGTGATAACGGTTTGCAAGCTTCCAAAACTTTTCCGGATAAGCCAATGAAAAATATAAATACTTAGACTCTTTTTCATGAATTGGACAAATCTGATGATATGCCTGTATCAAAGCAAGTCCTAATTCTTTATCCCAATCATTTTTTTCCAGCATTTTACGCAAAAAATTCGCCAAATCTCGAATTTGAATATCATATACAAAATGCTCTAACCCCACAATTGCAATTCCCTGTTTTGCAAAAACAATGCTGTGCTGATTAAAATCTCCATGACAAAATCCGTACAATTCTTCTGTACATTCCACGTTTTGAAGTGCTGATGTTACTTCTGCTGCTTTTTTTAAAAACAATTCGCTTTTGCCTGCAAATAAACGTTCAAATTCATTTTTTCGTTTCTTACTATGAATATAATTTCTCACTTGTTTCATTTCTCGATTGTGTTTTTCATACACCTGCAATAAAAAATTTTGGTTTCTTTTTATCATCTCAGGTATTTCTTCCGAAAAATCTTTAGAGGCATTATGTAATTTGGCAAGCATTTTTATAGCCTCTAGCATATCCTCTTTTCTTCTAGTGTCACATTCTGCACCATGATAATGTTCTGAAAGAAGATATTTACGTTCTTCCTCATCTTCTACTAAAACCTCACCCTCTGTCGATACAAGCATTTCCTCTACCAATAATTCTTTTTCCTTTAAATGCTTTAACATTTTTGCCAAAAATGCTGCTCTTTCCTTTGAACCATGGTATTCATGCAATGCCATGCATCCAAGATTGGTATCAAAAAGATAACATTCTCTCCCTTTTGAAAATGATTTCACTGTCAACGGATATTTCTCTAATACTTGCTCTGGTCTGCTATACATAAAACCCCCTCCATTATGACAAAGTCTATATAGGCTATCATATGAAAGGGGGTTCTATTTTATGAAGCAATTTGAAAAAATCTATTTTTTAAATAGTTATAATAATTTTATCAATGCTTCTTTCGTATTTAATTCAGGGTTTTCTAATACTGCGTCTAATAAGCGATGTAATGTTTCTCCCATCTCTTTTCCCGGTTTCATGCCAAGTGCAATTAAATCTGCTCCGCTTATCGCAAGCTCTTTTAAAGACATACAGTTTTGTTTTTCCAAAATATCCGCATAAAATTGCTGATAAATCTCTAAACACTTTAACTTTTCTTCTTTTTCATAGTCGCTTTGAGCAAGAATATCTGCTCTCTGCACTTCAAAAAGAAGTGGATACTGTTCAATTCCATTGTGAAATACAGCTTTACGGACAGATTTCTCCGTCGGTTCAGGTCTGGAGTCATGGCAAATTACCAGTTTACTCACTCGATTTATTGTATCGTTATCAAACTTTAATCTGTGAAGAATGGTTTTTGCCATTTCCCCACCCTTTGGCTGATGTCTGTAAAAATGGTCAATTCCATTCTCGTCTGTTGTCTTACATAATGGTTTTGCAATGTCGTGCAATAACATCGTTAAACGCAAGACTTTATCTGCTCTTGCATTTTGTAATGCCACAATTGTATGTTCTCCAACAGAATATTTATGATGCGGATTGTTCTGTTTTGTTTCCATCATACGGTCAAATTCAGGTAAAAATACCTTTGTTAAGCCTGTTTCCCAAGCTGTGCGGATTTCTTCCGGATGTGGAGAAGTCAGCATTTTTACCAATTCTATCTGTATACGCTCTGCACTCACTTTTGCTAAATTCGGTGCAAGCTTTTTCATTGCTTCTTTTGTCTTGTCTTCTATCATAAAACCAAGCTGAGCGGAAAAACGAACAGCCCGAAGCATACGAAGTGCATCTTCTGTAAAACGTTCTTCTGCGACACCAACACAACGGATAATCCCGCGTTTTAAATCGCCTAAGCCGTCAAATGCATCCACCAAACCATCTTTTTCATTATAAGCCATAGCATTAATGGTAAAATCTCTGCGTTTTAAATCTTCTAATAAATTTGAGGTAAATTGCACCTCTTTTGGATGGCGGGCATCTTCATATTCTCCATCAATCCTATACGTCGTTACTTCAAACCCTTCTTGCTCAAGCATAATAGTTACCGTACCATGCTGGATTCCAGTATCAATGGTATGCCGAAACAATGCTTTTACCTGTTCTGGCTTTGCAGAGGTGGTAATGTCCCAGTCTCCTGGAACTCGTGAAAGCATGGCATCTCTGACACATCCTCCAACGGCGTAAGCTTCAAAGCCATGCTCTTGTAATGTATGAATGATGAAGTTTACTTTTTGTGGTAACATCATTTTCATTTTTCTAAGTTCCTTTTTTTATCATTCAAAGCAAATCGTATTTTTAAGATTTGACTTTGAATCGTTACTCTTTTTCCAATTTCCAGTAACTATTTTATATCTTCCCAATTGCAAATTTTTAATATGCCTTACCCCAGTATACAAGCTTGTGAGCTGGTTTTCCACAACATACACAGGTTTCGGCAATCTGTTCTTGGTCGTTAAATGGCATGCAACGTGAAGTTACGGCAAATTCTTCCTTAATCTTATCTTCACAATCCTGGTCTTCACACCACATACCACGAATAAAGCCTGCTTTATTTTCTGCGATATCTTTTAATTCTTCGTAATTGTGTGCATCAAAGATATGTTCGTCACGATGCTTTCTTGCACGTTCTAACATTTCTCTCTGAATGGTCTTTAACAATTCCGGAATCGTTGTTTCTAATTCAGTCAATGCCACTTCAATTTTTTCTCTGGTATCACGGCGTACTACGACACATTTACCAGCCTCGATATCCTTTGGTCCAAGTTCAATACGAACCGGAATACCACGCATTTCCTGTTCTGAGAATTTCCAGCCCGGACTCTTATCGGAATCATCTAATTTTGCACGGCATACTTTGTTAAGACATTCACAAACTTCCTTTGCTTTCTCTAAAACACCTTCTGCCTGCTGACGAATCGGAATTACCATTGCCTGCACCGGTGCTACTGCCGGAGGAAGTACCAAACCGGAATCATCGCCATGTACCATGATAATTGCACCAATCAAACGAGTGGTCATACCCCATGAAGTCTGATGTACATACTGCAATTTATTAGACTTATCCGTATACTGAATACCAAATGCTTCTGCAAAACCACTGCCAAAGTTATGACTTGTACCAGACTGCAATGCTTTTCCATCGTGCATCAATGCTTCAATCGTGTAAGTAGCTTCTGCACCTGCAAATTTTTCTTTTTCTGTCTTCTTACCGCGGACAACCGGCATTGCAAGCACTTCTTCACAGAAATCTGCATACAGATTTAACATCTGTACTGTTCTTTCTTCTGCTTCTTCTGCTGTTGCATGTGCAGTATGGCCTTCCTGCCATAA
>CAYMHX010000046.1:0-13115 GCA_964390325.1 uncultured Roseburia sp.
GACCTTATGAGTAACGATTTGTTAAGACCGGACAGTTATTTTATTTTAAAAGATAACAAAATTAAGGCGATTTCTGAATTGACAGAGAAGGAACTTCGTCAGGCTCATAATCTCCAGAAAATGTATAAGGCAGGTGCATTCCATGGCGAATAGAACTGGAAAAACAATTGTTCGGATAGAGGAATTAGAAAACTATAAGAGAGAAATATAACTAAAGAAGAGAGGGATTATAGTTATGCATGTAAAAGAAACAGAGTTTGGTTTTTTGGGAGCATCAATGACAAGTATCTGGAACGATGAAAAAGGGAGCATAGGATGACTGAAGAATTGCAGGTTGAGGTTTTTTTAAATAAAAAATACATATCAGCAGGTACAGATATCGAAAAACATATTTATGATTTGGATTCAGAGATAGATACGCTTTCTAGTCATGCTGATAAATGCGATTATTTAGTGGCGATAGCATCCGGATTGCTTTGTGGTATGATGGATATCCTGCTCGTTGGTGAATTTGACTTAGTCAGAGGTCGTGATATTGCGGATGAGAAAGTAAATGAGTTTGTTCAGAAAACAGCAGAAAAACTTGGATGCAAGGATAGAGATATTAAATCATCAGTAGCATTCTTAGAAAAGATGTTTCCAATACCAAGTGATGGTAATACGTCAGATTTTGGCGGTGGTTTACAGCATCATCTAAGAGACTTTGCACATCATCCAACAGTGGTAGGTTTGATGTTTTCTTTACTCACTCAGTTTACAGAGAAGTCATATGGAACGGATATAATGGGGAACTTTTTGATTGTACCAGTTCCAGAGAAAAGCAAAATTTTTATTGGACAAGATGTTCCAAGTAAGAAGTATGACAGTCTTCATTCACCTATGGGTGGATACAAGGAAGCTGCTGGTGATGTATTCTTAGAAACTTTCTTCACAGGTAATTATTATACATCGGGATATATCAAGCGATTGAGAAAATGCCATAGTAAGGTATTGGGAGAATTGAATGAAGTTCTAAAAACAGCTCTGACAAGTTTAGCTGTGAGTGCAGGTATTGCAATTACAGCGATTATTACAGCAGGTGCATTTGCACCGGCGATAGCGGTTGCACTGGTTGGTTCTAATTTTGCAGGATTAAGTGGAGCTGCTCTAACAAGTGCTTGTCTAGCATATCTTGGAGGTGGAGCAATCGCTGCAGGTGGTCTTGGCATGGCAGGCGGTACAATGGTTATTGTTGGAGGTGGAGCTGTTCTGGGTCTTGGTGTCGGTGCCGGAGTTGGCGGTGTAGTCAGTGCAGTAGGGATGATGGGTAAAAAAGGTACTATTCTTCAATCGGCAAAGCTTTTGGTGTCTGTAAGAGAGATATTTTTAAATGATGAGCATGATCTTGAATATTCGAATACAATCTTTGAGCAGTATGTGAAGAATATTGCAGAGATTGAAAAAGGTCTTGTGGAATTACGTTTAAAGGCGGATGTTGCAAGTAGAGAAGAAAAGAAGCAACTTAAGTTGGAAATTAAGAATGCAGAGGAATCTGTAAATGCAATGAAAATTGCGATGAAGAGTATGAATAAGTATAAGAGTGCATATGCAATTGGGGATTGAAAAGTAAAAATGTAAAAAAATATTTTACAAAAATATTGATAAAGTATTTCTTTGGTATATAATAAAAGTAAAAAGATAGGAGGTCATCATAATGAGGTTTGATGAATTGTTTGAACAAAGAAGTCTGGTGGCTTCAAAATTAAAAGAGTGTATGAGAGATAATGGTTATACAAAAGTATCTTTTGCAAGTAAGGTAGATATATCGCGTCCGACATTAGATAAATTGCTGAATGGTGCGATTGACAGTAAGAGTACCTTTGACCGTCATCTTCAGAAAATATTAAAAGTGTTGAATATGTCTGTAGATGAGCTGATGTTTTATCATTCTGTATCTGTTAAACCAGTTACAACGACTATGTTTTCGCAGAATGCTCCATTAGAACATGAAATGAGCGAAACAGCAAAAAAACAATACAATCTGCTTCTCGATGTTATTGATTTATGTACAATATATTACTAAGGATGTGTTTATATGAGTGAGTTAATAACGGCTGCTAATATCGATTTAGTTATAAAAAAGAATAATGAAATTAAAGATGAAGTGTTAATGCAGATAATGAAATTGCAAATGAATCCGGAAATTATGAAAGTTGTATCAAGACCACAGCTTGCCTTGCTGATTTTGCAGCGATTTGGTTTAGTCCAGATGCCTATAGAAGATAAATTTTGGAGTGGTGCAATTTTTGTAAAAGATAGAAAAATAATTCCTGTTCTTAATACTGCATTACCACGTGCAAATCAATATTTTGCTGCATGGCATGAAATTTATCATCTTATTTTTGATGAAGTGTCATTTGATCATTTTATTGGAAACGATAATAGGATGGAAGAAAGAAAAGCAGAATATTTTGCTGCAAGTATGCTTTTAAGTGGAGTGGACAGATATTTTATTGAACTTCCGGAAATGGATTTTATTTCAAAAATATTTCTGTGTATGTCTGCCTTTCAGGTTCCATATAAAGCGGTACTGATTTCTCTTTATGAGTATGCGATTCAGAGTGAAAATGAAATATTGGCAAAAAGAATAAAAGAAGTCTTCGATTTGGAATTTGAAGATATACCACAGAGATTTCAGGTACTTGGCTTGGATGATAGTCTTGTAAAATCGTCTTATGTGATTAATGTGTCTTCTTTACAGGAGAAAATCAAGAAAAGCAAAGATACAAATCCAGAACTCAATTATCATAAAGATAATGAGGAATTCTTGATAAATATTATCAAAGAGATATCTATGATTACAAGGCGAGCGAATGATGACAATAACGAAAATTTTAAATATTGATAATAAAAAGCATATCGCACTTTTGGATACATCTTCCATTTCATTTATGCAGAGACTGCATGAAGAAGGAATAACATCAGAAGATATTTTAAAGGACTATGATTTGATTCTTATTCCTGAATGGGTATTAACAGAAATTAAAGATGCAGAAGGCAGAGTAGGATATCTAAAACATTTCATAGAACTTGGATATCCAATACATAGTATTGCAGAAGAAAATTATTCAAATCTTGCAAAGCAAGAGGAAGGCAATCTTTATCAAATCGTTCTTGCATCAACATATCAGATTGGAAGAATTAAAAGTTATTTGCGTCGATTTGTGGAAAAAGAAGATGTGCTTGATATGGATGCATATAAAGATTGGATTGCTAAACTTTATGATGAATGGCCAATTCCAGGGAAGGTATTATCTTCCGGCAGGGTAAAAAGAAAAATGCGGGAGAGGTTTCTATTACTATTTTAGCAGAAGTAGTTTCTTGGTATTATCCGGAAACACAAGCATTGACTGTATATTCTCAGGATAGTGATACTTATGAGTTCCAACGTAAAGCAGAAGCAAGTTTAAGAGAAGTATTTATATCTCGGACACCAGTACCTGTTTCATATAAGAGTAATGATGCCATTCTGTGCCAGCTTTTTCGTGACGGAAAAATAGGTATTGAAAATTTAGGAGATTATAGAAAGGACTGTCGTAAGATTACTTATAGCAAAGTACAAGATGACCAATCTGTAATATTGGTTACAGAATTGGTGGATAATGATTTGTTTTTAGAATTAGTACAGGATAAGTCGGTTCATATTATTTTTTAGGGAAGGCAGACGAGAAAAGAAGTGGATAGGATGTAGGATGTCGGTAAGGAAGAATGTGTTTATAGTGTTCTGGGAGAAATGGAGATACTTAGGGGAATAGCAAAAATTAAAATGAAAAGCGAGAGATAAAAATGACAGGAGAAAAATTTACATTAATGCAATACTCAGTTCATGCGATTTTGGGATTGATTGATGCAGAAGATTTTGTTATACCGGAAATTCAGCGACCATTTGTATGGAAACGTAGTCAGGTTAGAGACTTAATTGATTCATTATATAATGGATATCCAACAGGATATATTATTACTTGGAAAAATCCGGATGTAAAAACAAAAGATGGTGGAAGAGCAAACGGTAAAAAAGTGTTGATAGATGGGCAACAGAGAGTTACTGCTTTAATGGCAGCTATATCAGGAAAAGAAGTATTAGATGATGATTTCAATAAAGAACGTATTAAAATCGCATTTAATCCTTTGGCGGAAGATGAAACAAAAAGATTTGCTGTACAAGATGCGTCTCATTTGAAAGATAAGAAATGGATTCCGGATATTTCGGTATTGTTTTCAGCAGGTTTTAAACAGAGAGCATTTGAAAATGAGTATGCAAAGAATAATCAGCAAGTGGATTTGGATGAGCTTTCAGATACATTAACAAAATTGAAAGGCATTGCCAATCGCCAGATTGGTGTGATTGAATTGGATGCGACATTGGATATTGATGAAGTAACTGAAATTTTTATTCGTATTAACTCTAAGGGTACGGCTTTGAGTCAGTCTGACTTTGTTATGTCAAAAATGGCGGCTGATTCAGCGCATAATGGCAGCCTTATGAGAAAAACGGTAGATTATTTCTGTCATTTGGCAGTAAAACCGGATTTCTATTCTCATTTAGTTAATGATAAAGAGTTCCAAAATTCTAAATATGCTGATAAAATTAAATGGTTAGCAAGTGATTATGATGATATTTATGATCCGGATTATGGCGATATGTTGAGGGTGTCTTTCATGCATCAATTTAGACGTGGTAAATTGGCTGATTTGGTAAGTTTGTTATCGGGTAGAGACTTCGTTACAAAAGAATTTCGTGACGATATCGTAGAAGAATCCTACAAGAAATTAGATGATGGAATTATGAATTTCATTAACAAATATAATTTCTCACAGTTTATTATGGCGATTAAAGGTGCCGGTTTCGTATCCAGTAAGCTTCTTAATTCAAGAATGACATTGGATTTTGCATATACATTATACCTCATGTTGTTGGAGGATCCGGAAATCCCGAATGCTCAGATTAAACGGTATGTGCAGAAATGGTTCGTGCTTTCAACTCTTACATCCAGATATATTGGTTCACCAGAGACACAGATGGATAGAGATATGAGAAATATTAGCGAAAAAGGATTTTTGAAATTTCTGGCTGAAGTTGAAGCATCTGCGTTATCAGAAAGCTTTTGGACTGTTACTTTATCACAGTATTTGGAAACATCTTCTATTAACAGTCCGGCATTCAATACATTCTTGGCAGCGCAGATAAATCGGAATTGTAATTCGTTGTTGATGAAAGGTACTAAAATATCTGACTTGATAATAATCTCTGGTGATGTACATCATATCTTTCCTAAAGCATATTTGAAGAAGAATGGTGTAACATCTAAGACAAAATATAATCAGGTTGCCAACTATATTTATTTGGATACACAGGTAAATAAAGCTATTAGTGATGATGCACCGGCTACATATTTCACAAAAGTGAAAGAACAATGTGCAACAAAAGATATTGTTTTTGGTAATATTTTTACAGAAGAAATGTTGAATGAAAATTTGAGTGAAAACTGCATTCCTAATAATATTTTTGAAATGACAGTGGAGAATTATGATGATTTTCTACAGGAGCGTAGAAAATTGATGGCAAAACTTATTCAGGAATATTATGAAGGATTATAATTTATGATGGTTGAGGATTTTGGCGAAGTGTTACGAGAGGCACTTCGCCTTTTTAGTGGAATTTTTAATTAGAAAGTTATCTGAAGTGTATAAATTTGGATAATAAAAATAGTGTGAAAAACAAAGTAAAAAGGGCTTATAGGGAAATGAAAATAAGCACGATATGTAGTATTTGGTTCAAACTTAAATGTGCTATATATTGTGTATTAATTATATTTTTTGACAAGCCTTTAATAGTATATTTGTAGTATTAAGATACTACAAATGTCTTGCATATATCAACCAAATGTTTTACAATTGAAAGTATATTAATGGAGGTGGATTATGGCAACATCAGATATGATAAGACAGTTATGTGAAAAACAGAATATCAGTCTAGCAGAGCTTTGCAGGCATATGGGACAGACACCTCAAAATTTTAATAAAAAATTGAAGCGTGAAACCGTTTCTTTTCAGGAAATGTTGATGATTGCAGAAGTATTGAATGTTGAATATAAGCAGTCGTTTATTTTACCGGATGGTAATGAAATAAATGCTGGTAGTAAATAATAAGAAAGATGAATGATTGAAATTCAGAAGGGATATATAATTGTGGCTAAGAAAAAGGTAGAAAAAGTAATAAATATAGATAATATTCTGTTTAATTGTAGAGATATATTACGTGCAGCACGTAACTCAGGTTCTTTTTTTGAAAAACGAGATATGATGCTTACACTCGTATTTTTACGTTTTATAGGTGAAAAATATGAGGATGGAATTGAAAAATTACGTCAAACGCTTATTGAGCAAGGTCTTGATCCAGAGAATGAAAATATAAGAGCGGCATTCTTTGATGATGCAACATTTACAGATGGAACTTATAATTTACCGCTTGAAGCACGTTGGTCAACGATTCTTAATACGCCTGCACCGGGGTTAAATGTTGCTCTTGATACAGCATTACATAGTATTGCGATTAGTTCAGAGCAGTTAAAAGGTTGTTTTATAGAAGGTACGTTTACGACAAGAAATCTTGCTCCAAACGATATAAAAAAGCTTGTTGATGAAGTGAATAAAATTAGTCATAAAGCATTTGGAGAGGAAAAGGATCTTATTGGACGAGTATATGAATATTTCCTTAAAGAATTTGCTGTTAATGCAACGAAAGAAGAAGGAGAATTTTATACTCCGCATGATGTAGTACAGTTAATTGCTACAATGATTGAGCCGTATGATGGTACACTTTATGACCCTTGCTGTGGTTCTGGAGGTATGTTTATACAGAGCGCAGAGCTTGTAAAATCAAAACAGGGAGATATTAACCGTATTAATATTTACGGGCAGGAAAAAGACGCTGCTACATATAGATTGGCAAAAATGAATTTGGCATTACGTGGAATTAGTCATAATTTAGGTGAAACGAATGATTCCACTTTTACACATGATTTGCATAAAGGATTATTTTTTGATTATATCATGGCAAATCCACCATTTAATTTAAAAGGTTGGTATGATGATAATTTAAAAGAAGATTCTCGTTGGACAGATTATGAAACACCGCCTGCAAGCAATGCAAATTATGCATGGATTCTACACATGCTTTCACATTTAAAATTTCAGACTGGTGTTGCAGGTTTTCTTTTGGCAAATGGTGCATTAAATGATAGTGATACATTAGAAATACGTAAAAAGCTGATAGAAAATGATAAAATAGAAGTGATTGTAGTTCTTCCGAGAGAATTGTTTATTACAACGGATATTAGTGTTACGCTTTGGATTTTGAATCAGAATAAAAAAGGTGGTAACTATCATGGAAGAAATCTACGTAATCGTGAGAATGAGATTCTTTTCATGGATTTGCGTACATGGACAGAGAATCCAGTAAAAAATGAGAATAAAAAGAAGGTTTGTTTAGTTACGGAACAAATAGAAAAGGCGGCAGGCATTTACCATACATGGCAAAGTGACGGAACAGATGGTACAAAGTATGAAATTCCAGAGTTATATCGTAGTGTTTGCAAGAGTGAAATAGAAAAAAAGAATTGGAGCCTTATTCCAAGTAAATATATTGAATTTGTTGACCATGATTTAGAGATTGACTATGCTACAGAAATGGCTCGTATTCAAAAAGAGATGCAGGAGTTAATGGCAATCGAAACCAAATCACAAAAAATGTTAAAAGATGCATTTAGGGGGATTGGTTATGGCATTGACTAAAATTCGCTTAGGTGATTATATTGTGCGTTCGACGGAAAACAATCATGACTTAAAGTATGGAATAGAATTAATTGAAGGAGTTACTAGCGAGGGGATTTTTTCTATACCTAAAGGAAATCCAATGGATGTAGATTTAAAACCATATAAAATCGTTAATAATGGTGCATTTGTATATAATCCGACACGACTTAATCTAGGCTCTATTGCATATCGTACGAAAGGGTTATGTATTGTTTCACATCTTTATATGGTTTTCTATCTTAACGAAGAAGGGAAGAAAATAATTGATCCTAAATATTTATACATATATTTTCGTCGTAAAGAGTTTTGTAGAGAAGTTACCTTTAGAAATTTTGGAAGCCAAAGACCGGAGTTTAACTTTAAAGATATGAGTGATATTGTAATTCCTTTGCCGGATATCGATATTCAACGGAAATATGTTGCTGTTTATAATGGTATGTTGGCTAATCAGAAAAGTTATGAACAGGAATTAGAAGATTTGAAGCTAGTTTGTGATGGATATATTGAAGAACTAATGAAGAAAATTCCGAGTGAAGAAATCGGACCATATATTACAAGACATGATGTGCGTAATGGTGTGAATGGTACACAGAATGTAAAGGGTATAAGTACATCAAAAGAATTTAGAGAACCCACATCAAAGGTTAATCGAAATGAGCTTTCAAACTATAAAGTCATCAAACCTCGCCACATAGGTTTTGTACAGACAACCCACAATGAAAAGGTATTTACATATGCTTTTAATAATACTGATAAAGAGATTGTTGTTTCATCTGTAAATGAGGTATTTTCAACAAATGAAGATAAATTACTGCCAGAGTATTTGTCAATGTTTTTTAATAGAACAGAATTTGATAGATATGCAAGATTTCATTCGTGGGGGTCGGCACGTGAAACTTTTACTTGGGATGATTTAATTAAAGTTCGAATACCCATTGTGGATATGACAATACAGAAATCTATTGTTGATATTTATATTGTATATAAAATGCGAAAGGAAATCAACGAAAAGTTAAAACTACAGATGAATGAGATATATAAGTTATTAATAAAAGGTTCAATCGAGGAAGGAAAAAATAATGGCAGAATATGAAAAATTAAAAGTAATAATTGATGAGATTGATAATTTGATTAATCAACAGGTGCGTTCTTCAGCACCGGTATTTAAGACATGGCATACAAAGGCAGAGAGATTTTTGATAAAAAAGTATGGAGAAAAGTCATTAGAATATCAAAAATTTTGTAATACACATTTTGCTCCATTGCTATGGAGTCTTGATGATAGTGAAGAACAAGAAATAAGAAATGATATACAGTGTTGTTGTGATGGACTTCGCTCATGTAAGGCTATATTTAAAGTTTACTTAGAAGAACTTGCTGAGGAGAAGGAGTCCAATCCACAAAATAATGCTATAACAAAATCCTTAAACATGGACAAGATATTTATTGTTCATGGCCACAATGGGGAGTTGAAGCAATCTGTTGCTAGAATTATCGAAAAGCAAGGAATTGAAGCTGTAATTTTATCAGAACAGGCAAACCAAGGGCGTACTATTATCGAAAAATTTGAAAATTATGGTGATGTAGGTGGAGCAATTTGTTTATTTACTTCTGACGATATTGGTAAAGCAAAAGACGAATCTTCTGATAAACATCGTGCAAGACAAAATGTGGTATTAGAAACAGGATATTTTATGGGAAAACTTGGTAGAGACCATGTTGTTATTTTATCTGATAACGGAATTGAAATGCCATCTGATTTATCAGGAGTTGTGTATACCAATACATCTAATTGGCAATTTGATTTATTGAGAGAATTAAAAGGTATGGGGTATTCGATTGATCTCAATAAAGCATTCTAGTTTTAGGATTTGAAATATATGTCTTGTTTGGTTAAATTCGGAGGATAAAGGCAGTGGCTAAATTACAAAATTATAATGGTCACTATTGTGAGTCAGAATATGAATATGCATTTATTGACTTTCTGGAAAAAGAAGGTTGGGATTATCTTTCAGGAAATAATATTAGTCGTTCCGACCGTAGGGAAGTATTAATTGAAGAAGATCTTAGAAAATTTTTGACTGATACGAATAGTGATTTGATAGGTGAGGAAATAAATCAAATTGTTGATACCGTTCGTCTTGTGGGAGCAGAAAGTGATTTTGCAACGTTACATAAGGTTTATGGCTGGATGATAGATGGAGTTCAGTTTACACCTCAAAATGGGTTACCAAGAATGGTATCATTAATTGATTTTAATGATATTGATACAAGGACTAATATTTTTCGTGTCGTCAATCAATTTACGGTAGAATACATGAATAATGGACAAAAAGCAAATCGACGACCGGATATTTTATTATATGTAAATGGTATGCCTTTGTGTGTAATGGAATTAAAGAATCCGGCAAATGCGAATGCTACGATTTATGATGCCTGGGAACAGATTAATATTAGATATTGGAGAGATATTCCTCATTTGCTGCATTATTGTCCATTAGCTTGCGTGTCAGATGGAGTAAAAACAAGATTAGGTACAGTAAGAACACCCTATGAACATTTTTATGCATGGCGACGTGTGAATGAAGGAGATAAAATATCAACTCTGCCTTTTGAAGAAACGGAATGTATGATAAAGGGTGTATATAGTCCAGTGCGTTTTTTAGAAATTTTCCGTGACTATATTTATTTTCAGGATAGTATTTTTGATGGTGAGGAGCGTGAGATAGTATGTCGTTATCCACAGTTCTTTGCTACAAAATTATTGAAACAAAGTATTATCAAGTCTGTTCTTGAAAAAAGTGGAAAAGGTGGTACGTATTTTGGTGCAACAGGTTGTGGGAAGACATATACAATGGCATTTTTAGCTCGTCAGTTGTCGTTGCGTTGTACTGATATACCGGAAATTGGTTCGCCTACAATTATTATGATTGTAGATAGAGATGACTTGCAAAAGCAAGGGGCAAAACTATTTACAAAAAGTAAAGAGTTTCTTAATTTGGGAGAGGTTTTTGTCGTTAAAGACAGACATCAGTTAAGAGAAGAACTTGGAGCAAGACAAAGTGGCGGTTTTTATATTTGTACCATTCAAAAATTCTGTGATAGAGAAGATGATAAAATAGGTTTAATTAATGAGCGTGGGAATATTATATGCTTTTCTGACGAAGCACACAGAACACAATTAGAACATTCGAAAAAAATCCAATTTAGTAAAGATGCAGATGAAAATATGAAAGCTATGGTGTCAAAGCCATATGCAAAAGTATTAAAAGAAGCCTTTCCAAGAGCAACGTTTGTAGGATTTACGGGTACACCGATTGCAGAAACTTATCAGACATTTGGTGAGGAGATAGACCGCTATACGATGGATCAAGCAGTAGCAGACGGACTTACTGTTTCTATTAAATATCATCCTCGTATAGCAAAGGTTCTTTTAGATAAAAAGAAAGTTAAGGAAATTGAAGAATATTATAAGAAATGTGCTGACGATGGAGCAACAGAAGATGACGTTAAGGCAAGTATGAGGGCAATGAGTTCCATGGAAGTAATACTGGGAGAGCCTTCTCGTTTGGAACGTCTTGCTGTTGATATCCATGATCATTATGTAAATTCTTGTGCACAAGATCCGGAAAGAGTACAAAAAGCAATGGTAGTATGCTCGAATAGAATGATTGCATATGCATTGTTATTGCAATTTAAAAAGAAGTATCCGGAATGGTTTGAAGAGAAAAAAGCTGCGGATGGAGTAGTTGCTACGGAAGAAGAACGGAGAGAACTCAAACCAATGCCATACATGGCTATGGTGGCAAGTGTAGGAAGTAATGATAAAGAAGATTTATATAATTATCTTGGTGGGATAAGAAATCATAAACGTTCCGAAGATTTAGATGCTGCATTTAAACAGGAAAAGTCAAATTTTCATATTGTTATTGTAGTAGATATGTGGATAACTGGATTTGATGTTCCTACCCTTACCTATTTGTATAATGATAAACCATTGAAAAAGCATTTGCTTATTCAGACAATCAGCCGTGTTAATAGAAAGAATCCTGGAAAAGAATATGGTATGGTTGTGGACTATATCGGTATTCGTGACAATATGCGTGAGGCAATGAAAGTATATGGTGGAAATATTTCTGTAGCACCAACAGCAGATGATGTCGAACAGGCAACAAGTGTATTCCGAGAGGAGCTGAGCGTTCTGAAAACATTATTCAGTAGTTATAATTTACAACCATTTCTGAATCCGGATTGTAATCCGATAGAACGATATAAATCATTAGCGAAAGCGGCTGAATTTGTGTTTACGTCTACGCAGGAATTAAATGCAGTTGCTACAAATGGTAAAGGTGTGCAAAAAGTATCTTTTAAGACCTATTTTTTAAAGACAGTTAAAAGAATGAGAGCCGCATTTGATATTTGCCAGCCTTCTGGTGAATTAGGGGAGAAAGAAGCTGCACTTGCACAGTGTTTCATGGCAATTGCGGGATTTGTGCGTAAAATGAGTGGAACGTCAGATGTTGATACAGATACAATGAATCGTAATGTTGCTAAGATGGTAGAAGAAGCATTGAAATATAATAAAGTGGAAAGTGTTTTGGAAAGCGGTGAGGAAGAGGATATTTTTAGTCCGGAATATTTTGAAAAGTTATCGGATGTTAAGATGCCGGCTACAAAGTTGGAATTATTGGTAAAAATGCTCCGAAAACAGATTAGGGAGTATGGAAAAACAAATCAGATTGCCGCTAAAAAATTCCAAGAAATGTTAGAAAAAACGATTGAAGAATATCATGCAAGAAGAAAACACCTTACAGCAGAAGAAGCAGGGGAAACTCAAGAACAAGCTTCAGATGAAATTATTAGAAATGCTATGGAACAAGCTCTTTTTATTTTACGGGAGATGAATGAAAATAGAAATAGTTTTCGTAAAATGGGGCTTACATTTGAAGAAAAGGCATTTTATGATATTTTGCTTGCACTTCGAGACCAATATAATTTTGAATATGGAACAGATAAGGAAGTAGATGGTGTTCTTATTAATGATAAATGTAAATTATTGGCTCAAAAAATTAAAGAAATAATTGACCAAAAGTCAGCGTTTGCTGATTGGCTTAATAATCAGAATGTACGCAATCAACTTAAGCTGGAAGTCAAAATTTGCCTTATAAAAAATGGTTATCCACCGCAGTATAGTCCAGAAGTTTTTAATAAAGTGATGAAGCAAGTTGAGAATTTTGAGGAAAATAATATTTAGATAAAAG
>CAYMHX010000047.1:0-11112 GCA_964390325.1 uncultured Roseburia sp.
GCGTATCGGGCAATACCACACGTTCTAAATATTTATTTTTTGCAAAGCAATAAGGTGCAATTTCTGTTAAAAGCAGACTCTCTATTCTTTCAGGCAATACCAGTTCATTTGGTATATCTGTAACGCCAAGTAATCTGGCTTCTTTGTCTTTTGTTCTTTCCCATTCTAATTGATACATAACTTTCCTCTTTTTTGAGTTATTTTATCTTTAACCATAAATCATTTTCAAACAAATTTTATTCTTTTCATACTCCATTCTTTATTTGAACGAATATTGTTTGTCTTACATTTAAGCAAATACATTAGTATAAAAATCCATGAAACTTTCATTTTTAAACCATATTAAGTATAACGGATTCTCTTTAAAAATACAATTACAGATACTGGAAATCCATGCTTGATACATATAAAAAGCAAGATACTTGATTTTAAGTCAAATATCTTGCTTTGATTTTTTCTTTATTCCATTAGTCTTTTTGCACTTCTCTATATCGGTCTTTCTCCACTACAGTATTTTCAATACTTTCTTTATTCATCATATCATATTTTCAACCATTTTTTACAAAAAAGTCAGTCAACCTATTTTTACCTGCTTCAAAGAAATTCAGTATTTTCAAAGCTTTGTCGACTTTTCCAAATTCCATCATTTTTGGCAGCGAGGTTGACCGACTCTGAATAGCTACACTTAAACATATATTCCAGATACAAATTTATAATATTTATTATTATATGGTGTTCCTATACTAATCACCAAAACAGCACTATTATATACTGTACCATTTTCAATAGCATAAAATCTTGGGTCTGTTACCGACATCTGTGTATACAAACAATCTTGATATTTAAAATTTGCTTTTGTTTTAGGTCTTCCATTCGGATTCTCTACTTGTACTATCTCTAAATCCTGTACTTCAATCAATGTCAAAGAATATCCTACGGAACTTACTCGTTGTTCCGATATATATGAATACTTATTACCTAAAATATCATTCCGTATCTCAGCAGGATGAATTTTCAACACATCTTTAATCGAAGCCATATTAACATATTTTATATACTTTGAAGTATCAATCAAGACATTTTCTGGTTGAATACTATTACCGTATTCCTTAATAATCGGTACATCTACAACGTCTAAAACTTCACATTTACCACCATCTTGATAATATAAATCTCTATTTGCTATTGCACCATGTGTTTCTTCATTATCACTAACTAATCTAACCCATTTTCCATTCTCAACATCAATTCCTGCAACACATTTCCCTGAAAATTTTGATGATTCCGTCATAATAACAATTCTTATGTTTTTCATAAGTATCTCCCTTTATATATGTTCTATATTTCCCCCTAATTTTTCTGTCAAATACTCTGCCAATAAACGTCTATGACAGTATTCGGGTGTAGCTTCAGAACACAACAGCAGTACCTTAGAATATTTTTTATAATCCTTTTTAAATTTACAATCTACATTTCTTTGAGCAATTAAAGCATTGTATCGTATCTCATATTCTTTCCAACTTATTTTTTCTTTTTTATATGCTTGTAAAATTTCTTTTGTAGGTGCATAAATTATATCATGTTTATAATCACAATCACATATTTCACGCAAAAAATATGCTAAATCCTTCCCCTTAGTAAAGCCTGCCAACTGGGACTGATTATTTAATCTAACATCCACTAATATTTCAATTTTATTGTCAATTATACGTTTAAAAAATTTTTCTGCATTTTTTTGCGTAAATCCCATTGTATATATGTCCATAATATCTCCTCTAACTTGCTATATCTTGTTTTTGACTAATTCTATATCCAATTTCCTCATTTCTTTTTCGATAAGCTTGTATTATATATTCCTCGTCGCTCATCACATTATTGTAATTAAATATAGACAACTGTTCTCTATCTGAAAAATACTTATCTAATAAACGCTTATCTAATTCTCTCTGAGTTTGAACACTTCCATCTGAAAGTATATGATTAACCTCTATTCCTTTTAAATCAAAAGCTCTAGCTACCATAATTGCTCTATGACAATCAATAGGATCCTTTTCGGTACACATCAATGCAATTTTATTCTCACGATTTAACCCTAATATTACATTATCTAAACCAATATTAAATTTTTCCGATTTTGCTACTTTTTCAAAATCTAAATATCCATCTTGATTATATAATGATAATTCCGTTTGTCGTGCTCCAAAATATTTACCCATATAAGAATATTTAAAACCATTTTTCTCTAAAAAAGATTTCAAATGCTCTCTATTAAATTGTTCTGCATATTTAGAATAGGGAGTACTTCGAACATCTAAAAGATAATCAACACTATGCATTTTTAATAGATTTATAAAATATTCCAAAGTATATTGCGAATGACCTATTGTAAATAACTTACCCATTACATGACCTCCTTTATACTGTTTCTAACTTGATTAAATCAGTCATTTAGGTAATAAAATTAACCAAATTTCCACTATTTTCTAACGTCTTTCCATAATCTCTGTCTTTGACTTATAAATACAATTTGCAGGAACGACACCTCTCACACAAGAAGTCGGATAGACACTACTATGTCTTCCGATAACGGTTCCAGGATTTAATACAGAATTACAGCCGATTTCTGCATAATCACCAAGCATTGCACCGAATTTTTTAATTCCTGTTTCAATCTGCTCCTCTTTATCCTTTACCACAACTAATGACTTATCTGCTTTTACATTGGAAGTAATTGCACCTGCACCCATATGAGATTTATAACCTAAGATAGAATCCCCAACATAATTATAATGTGGTACTTCTACGGAATTAAAAATAATCACATTCTTTAATTCCGTAGAATTTCCAATCACAGAGCCACGTCCAATAATCGCATTTTCTCTAACAAATGCACAATGACGAACTTCTACCTCCTCATCAATGATAAGTGGACCGCCTATATAAGCTGTTGGTGCAATTTTTGCACTCTTTGCTACCCAAATATATTCTCCTCTCTGCTCGAACTTCTCTGGGTCTAATGTTGGTCCTAATTTTTTAATATAGTCACTAATTCCTTTTAATGCTTCCCAAGGATAAGTGAACTGTTCTAAATATTCTTTTGCAATTGTCTGTTCTAAATCATATAAATTACAAATTTTAGCGTTTTCCATTTTTTCAATCATACCTTTCCTTACTTTTATAAAATGCTTCTGTTTATCATTGGTTACCAGTAACCATTCTGCTCATCATCTATCTGACAGATAAATTCTTGCAAGCACGATTTACTTGTCAAATAAATAATAGCCAAACTGTTACAATTACAATATAAAATTCATAAATACAATCCGATTTTATCTCTTTCTATCCAATATTGCAATAAAAATTTCGGACACTTAAAGGAATCCTATCTACTATGCTTTTCTATATATTCGGCGATTAAAAACTTCGCCTCATATATAGACCCTCCGGGGGATGCACACACACGCGTATAAGGAATTTGTCACTTCGTGACCGCGTGTGGCGCAGGCGTGATTTTCAATCACCGCCTATATAACAATTACTTTGTATCATTTCTAAAACCATTTTCACTCGCTAAGAACCATTCTGCAAGCTCCTGTTTTTGCCATTCTTCTTCCTGATATCCTGCAATTTCCTCTGCTATCCCGCCATAAAATGCAAAAAAATCGTCTTCTTGGCTCGCATTTACATTGTATCCAATCTTTTTATCTTCCTGTTCTTTTTCATCAAAATGTTTCTCGACTACATTGTTTTGTACCACTTCCGAATTTGCTTTTGATTCATTTTCATTTCCTTGATAGTTAAAATCAAACGAAATCTTATCATTATCAAATTTTAAATAGGCATCAAACAGATTTCCTGCCTTGGAAGTAAATCCTTTTACTTTTTCCTTTGTTCTTCCACTTGTAAGCAATTCCTTCATCACTTCTTCGGAAAGCATTAGCTTTGCTACCGTATGCGATAGCCTGTATCCACATTCACATTCATAATACCATTGTGATTTCTTTAACATTTTTTTACACTTCGGACAGGAAACACTGGTTTCTTTTGGCTTTGGCTTTTCAGGGAAATCAAAAACAACCCGTCCATCTTCCGTCAGTTTTAACGGTGCATCAAACATCATGCCTGTTTTTGCAATAAATCCTTTGATTACTTCTGTTTTTTTATGAAGTAAAAGCTCCTTCACCTGTGCTTCCTTTAACTTTACACCAGCAATCTTTCCAATCGAAAAACGACAACTATTCGGATTCTCCTTTTCATAATTGGCACATCCAAAGCCAAATGGTGTCTGGACAATCTCTCCATTACACAATGGACAGTTTACATCCTTTACTTTTTTTGCTTCCACATGTTCAAAATCAAATTTTAATCCTTTTACAACTCCATCCTCGCCCTTATCTAAAGTCAGACACGCATCAAACCTTTTCCCTGTCTTAGACTTAAAACCTCGAATTGTTGCTGTTCTTCCACTTATTAAAAGCTGTTTTACCTGTGCAAGACTTAATTCCTTTTCTGCAATTTTCCCAATTGAAAAATGACAGCCTGTTTCTAAGTCTTGATTGCGATTTTCACAAACATAACCAAACGGTACTTTTACAATCGCCCCTTTACAAATTGGACAGACTACATCCTTTATTACCTCTGGTTTATTTTCTGAAAAATCAAATTTAATCGAAACTTTTCCTGTTTCATCCTTTTCTAACACCAAAGCCGCCTGAAATTTCTTTTTTGCTTTTGATACAAAACCACTTAAAACTTGTGTCCTTCCCTGCTCGATGAGCGTTTTCAATTCTTCCTCACTCAAATCCCTGCCCGCTATCGTTCCTACGGAAAATTTACAGCCACTTCCATCTTTTTTATAATTACTGCATCCATAACCAAATGGTGTCGTTTCTAATTCTCCCTCGCAGATTGGACAACGAAGCCCCAGTTTCTTTTTCGCAGCAATTCCTCTTGCACCTTTTCCTGCTAACGGCTGAATTTGCTGTAATACCTGTTGTTTTAAATCATTTTGCACCATGGATAAGGTTTCTTTTCGGATAAAATCTTCTAATTTCTGTCGGTATTCCTCCATCACAATGGTTCCTTTGGTAATTCCATCTAACCCCTTTTCCCAAGATGCCGTCATTTTTGGATTTAATAGTGCAGGAACGGTCATATTTACTACCTCATATACCATTTCACCTAAATTTTCCGTGGAAAGTACCTGTGACTTTTTATTCAAATTCAAATATCCAATCCGAACCAATTTTTTAATAATTTCTGCACGGGTAGCCGATGTACCGATACCAGACCCCTTAATCTGTGCACGAAGTTCTTCATCTTCAATCAACTGTCCTGCATTTTCCATCGCAAGCACCATCGAACCTGATGTATAACGCTTTGGAGGAGTGGTTTTTCCTTCCTTAATTTCATATCCTTCTACGTTTAATTCATCTCCTGTTTTTACACGCTGTGCCAGTAACAACAGATTTTTATTTTCTGCCCTTTCACTTCCACTGTTTTGTTCTTTGTCTTCTGCTTCGTTCTCATTTGTTAATTTTTTATCATTCGCCACCTCTAAATACCCAGATAATTTTAAAATTTTGGTAGAAGCGAAAAACTTCTCTTTATAACTGGCATTTTCCCCACTATGCTCTACCTCTACGGTCAATTTAATTGTCTGATACTCTGCTGGCGGATAAAAAATACTCAAAAAACGTCTTACTATCAATTCAAATACAGCACTCTGCAAAGAAGTAAGTGATTTTAATTCCGTCAACTGTCCTGTTGGAATAATGGCATAATGGTCTGTCACTTTCCCATCATCTACATAATGTGTTTTGCTGATATTTCGATACAAACCTTCTGCCATAATCTTTTGTGAAAATACTGTGGTTGGTTGGTATCCCTTCAAACCACCGATATTTTTACCAATTTCCTTTGCCACAGCCGTTGAAAGCACTCTGGCATCGGTTCTTGGATAGGTTGTCAATTTCTTTTCATACAACTCCTGTGCTGCCTGTAAGGTTTCATCCGGACTGATTTTGAAACGCTTCGCACACTCTGCCTGTAATTCTGCTAAGTTAAATAGTAATGGTGCTTTTTTCTTAGAAATCCCCTGTTCTATGGAACTTACGATGGCTTTCCTTCCCGTCACCTCTGAAATGAGCTGTTTGGCTGTTTTTTCCTCTTTGAAACCATTTTCTTTATATAAAAACGGAGATTCAAAATACTTAGAACCTTTTACCGCTTTCCATTCTGCCTGTACGACATCACCACTTTGCATTGGAGAAAAACTTCCAAGTACACGATAAAACGGTGTTTCTTTAAAATTACGGATTTCACGCTCCCTTGTTACTACCATTCCAAGCACACAAGTCATAACCCGCCCGACTGCAATTGCGGTATAACTGGCTGTCCCCGCTGCATCATTTAACAGATTTCCATATTTTACCGACATCGCACGAGAAAAATTAATCCCCATCGCATAGTCTTCAATGGTACGCATAATTCCCGATTTTCCAAGGTTTTCATATTCTGACATCGGTTTTGCTTCTTTGATACCTCGTAAAATTTCTTCTTCGGTCTGCGAATCAATCCAAACTCGAAGCTCTTTCATTCCCTCTCTCACGCCACCAAAATTACGAATATTTTCTTCTATGGTCTGTCCTTCTTTTCCTGCGTCACCTGCC
The DNA here is from genome assembly GCA_964390325.1 of uncultured Roseburia sp. Classification (GTDB taxonomy): domain Bacteria; phylum Bacillota; class Clostridia; order Lachnospirales; family Lachnospiraceae; genus Roseburia. The sequence continues at coordinate 6,672 of CAYMHX010000047.1, forward strand.
CAGTAAACCGTATCAATATCATTTCTATGAAGCATCTTATGTACAATCTCATACTGCTTGCTGACAGATGGAATGACATCATATTTATACTCCTGCGGTAAAAACGGCAAGTCATCTAATCTCCACTTTTTATATCTCTCATCATAAACTTCCGGATAGACCATTTCTACCAAATGTCCTACACACCATGTAATTACATGGGTTTCATTTTCAATATAGCCCTCTTGTCTTCCCGATACTCCTAAAACCTTTGCAAATTCCCTCGCTACACTTGGTTTCTCTGTAATAATTAACGATTTTCCCAAATTTCTTTACCATCCTGCTATTTTTTAACATTTGAAATACTTCGTTACTGTTCACGAAGTACGAGTGAACAATAACAATACTTCGGAAATCTTATTAAAATATTCTTCTATTTGTTGTATTCGTTCTATTATTTCACTCATTCTTTCTGCAATTCTATGACTTCCTTTATATTAAAAAATTCGTTTTCATATTTTTTATGAAACAAACATAATTTATCTATCACATATTCTCTAGGAAATTTATTAAGATACTTCTGTTCTTCCCAAATTGCATCTATATATTGTGCAATCATATCAATTCCTTCCAGCGTCATATCCAATCCAAATATGGGATAGTCCATCGTAATTATTGTTTCCATCGGGGCAAACTTTACATCATAATATAAAAAGAAACCTAACAAAGCTTTCTCGACAGTATCGCGATAATTTCGATTATCATAATCGTCAAAAAAAGTTAATAGTTTATTATATTTTTCTTTTGTTTTCAATACTTTTTTTATAAGCATTTCATAACCAATTTTATATGCTTCTTCTGCACTCAGTCTAGATGAAAGCAGCATATTCTCAGTTTCATAATCCAAATGTGCAATACAATATATAACTGCTTCCATGAATTTCCTAGCTCTCTCGTATGTGATAGAACTGCTCTCATAGGCTGTGAATTGTTCTGTCAGTCTTTCAACAATTGGAAGTAATTCTTCCATAGAATATATAGCAATCACTTCTTTTTTATTCATTCTCTACTAAGTATCTCCCTATAAATTTATGCGTAGAACGTCGAATACTTCTGGCAAATTTTTCTAAACAAGTTTCTTCTAAATACTCTAATGAACCTTGACATTTTTCATCAAACGATTTTCTCATAAATTCAATCAATTCATCATCTGTCAATTCGTCCATAGCTTCATTTTTATATAGATAAAAAATATCCTGTAATCTTGCAAGCGTATCTGCATAATTTTCTTGATAAACATAAGAAGAATCACAAAAAGCATATATCAATTTTTCCAGCACACCTTTTCCAAATTCTACCCTCTGATGTTTTTGCAAACATTCTCTCCGAACCATCATCAATTCTTCGATTTCTTCTTCTGACAAACTTAATCCAAATTGACTAGTATAATCATTATTTTTCAGTAATTCCTGCTTACTATATTGAGATACTGACAACAAATAATCTTCCATAACACTTTCTCCAATCCTTATAGTGTAGTAATCTTACTTTTCATATTCACACCCATAATAAACACTTGCTGATTAATGTGTTGATTATACCCTATTCAACTATTCCCTACAAGTCTTGAAAAAAAGTTGAGTTTATGATAATGCAATCCATAAAAAAGAGAGAAATTGTACTTTTTACCCTTTTCTCTCCTCTACCAGCCAATTTCCTTTAAAATCGCTTTCTATCTGCAATACTGCTTCCTTCAATTAAGAGTAACCCAAAAACCCCTTTGTGCTAAATATTTTCATTTAACACAAAGAGGTTTTTTCTTACTTAAAATTAATTTTTAATAAATATTTTGACCTACTCTGAATCGCTTTATTATTTCTTTGTAATATATCCCTGTGCCTTTAATAATTCTGCACAAAGTAACGCACCGCCTGCTGCACCACGAACGGTATTATGAGATAATCCGATGAATTTCCAGTCATAAACACTATCTTCACGAATACGTCCAACTGATACGCCCATTCCGTTTTCATAATCTACGTCTAATTTTACCTGTGGTCTGTTATCTTCTTCTAAGTACTGGATAAACTGCTTTGGAGCGCTTGGAAGGTTTAATTCCTGTGGAACTCCGCTGTAATTCTTTAATGCTTCAATTAACTGCTCTTTTGTAGGCTGTTTTTTGAATTTTACAAATACAGCTGCTGTATGACCATTTAATACTGGTACACGCACACACTGACAGGTAATTACCGGTGATGCCGCAGGAACGATTTCTTTCTTTTCATCGTCTACATAACCCCAGATACGAAGCGGTTCTTTTTCTGATTTTTCTTCTTCTCCGCCAATGTATGGAATAATGTTTTCTACCATTTCAGGCCAGTCTTTGAATGTTTTACCGGCACCTGAAATTGCCTGATATGTAGTAGCCACTACTTCGTATGGTTCAAATTCTTTCCATGCGGTAAGTACCGGTGCATAAGACTGGATAGAACAGTTCGGTTTTACAGCTACAAAACCTCTTGTTGTACCAAGACGTTCTTTCTGATATTTAATCACTTCCATATGCTGTGGATTGATTTCCGGCACTACCATTGGTACGTCCGGTGTCCATCTGTGCGCACTGTTATTAGAAACTACAGGTGTCTCTGTTTTTGCATACGCTTCTTCAATTGCTTTGATTTCATCCTTTGTCATATCTACTGCGGAAAACACGAAATCAACTTCAGCAGCAACCTTTTCTACTTCATTTACATTCATAACTACAAGGTTCTTTACTGCCTCCGGCATTGGAGTATCCATTTTCCAACGGCCGTCTATTGCTTCTTCATATGTTTTGCCGGCACTTCTTGGACTGGCTGCAATTGTTGTCACCTCAAACCATGGATGGTTTTCAAGCAGGGCAATAAATCTCTGTCCTACCATACCTGTTCCACCAAGAATACCTACTTTTAACTTCTCGCTCATATCACTAGTCTCCTCTTCCTCGTAAGCCGTTTGCATTGTCCGTCCCCCGCAAACAACTGTCTTTCTATTCCAATATATTATGCTTTTTTCCATAAAAAAGCAAGTATTGATTATGTAAAAAATTTTCTCTGAATTCAGAATTTTTTGTGCAATTTACACAATATTAGGATTTTTTTCCAAATATTCTTTTTCTAAAGCAACCACCTGTTCCATAGCTTCCTTGCCTGGTGCACCGATTGTAAGACGTTTATTGACGCAGGTTTCCATAGAAATTGCCTCGTAAATATCTTCTTCAAAGACCGGACTAATCGCTTTTAATTCATCTAAGGTCATATCATCAATTGCAATTCCTTTTTCGATACAGAATAATACAATCTGTCCAACAATACCATGTGCATCACGGAATGGCACACCATGATTTACCAGATAATCTGCCGCATCTGTCGCATTTGTAAAGCCATTATTTGCAGAATTGCGCATAATTTCTGTATTAAATTTCATTGTTGCAAGCATACCGTTAAATAATGCAATACATCCTTTTACAGTATCCATTGCATCAAAAGAAAGCTCTTTGTCTTCCTGCATATCTTTATTATATGCAAGCGGAATACCCTTCATTGTTGTAAGTAATGAAATAAGCGCACCGTAAACACGTCCTGTCTTACCGCGGACTAATTCTGCAATATCCGGATTCTTTTTCTGTGGCATAATACTGCTTCCTGTACTGTAAGCATCATCAATTTCTACAAATTGGTATTCATTCGAATTCCAGATGATGACTTCCTCTGAAAAACGGCTTAAATGCATCATAATCGTTGCACAGGCAGATAAATATTCAATCAAATAATCTCTGTCAGATACGCCATCCATACTGTTTAAGGTAGGACCATAAAAACCGAGCAGCTCTGCAGTATACTCTCTGTCTAACGGATAAGTAGTTCCAGCCAGCGCACCGGAGCCAAGCGGACAATAATTCATACGCTCATAGATGTCATGAAGACGAAGTCTGTCGCGCTTAAACATTTCGAAATAAGCACCCATATGATGTGCCAGAGTAATTGGCTGTGCTTTCTGTAAATGCGTAAAGCCCGGCATAATGGTTTCGATATTTTCTTCCATAATATGCAGAATGGTCTCTAATAATTCTTTTAAAAGTGCATCTGTATCTTTTACAGCTTCTCTTGTAAAAAGACGCATATCCAATGCTACCTGATCGTTACGGCTTCTTCCTGTATGAAGCTTTTTGCCTGTATCGCCAAGACGCTCAATTAACTTTGCTTCTACAAAGCTGTGAATATCTTCGTATTCAGTAGAAATTTCAAGCGTACCTGATTCTACTTCACTTAAAATCTCCTGCAAAGTTTTCACAATATCGTTCATTTCTGCTTCTGTTAAAATACCCTGTTTTCCAAGCATTTTCACATGTGCAATACTGCCTTCGATATCTTGTTTATAAAACTTCCGGTCAAATGTAATTGACGCATTAAAATTATAAACC
>CAYMHX010000047.1:11122-13015 GCA_964390325.1 uncultured Roseburia sp.
CCCCATAATTGTGCCATATTAGTTTCCTCTTTTCTCTTCGATTTCTTTATCCCGCTGTATTTTTGAATATACGCAGCCGCAATAATACTGCCGGTACATGTCATATTCCGCAGATAATTCTACGGAACGCTTATAACCATTTTTCTTCTTAAAATCAGAACTTAGATGCCGGATGTCATATTTCTCCGCCAGTCGTTCTCCGATTTCATTTAATTTTTCTGCATTTTTTAACGGACTGATGGATAAGGTTGTCGTAAAATAATCCATCTTAAGCTCTTTTGCAAGTTTTGCCGTTTCCTCTAAGCGAAGCTCATAACAGCGAAAACAGCGCTCTCCACCTTCCGGGCAGTCCTCGTAGCCCTTTACGGCTTCGTAAAAACGCTTCTTTTCAAAAGCTCCGCTTATAAATTCAATTTTATGTTTTACAGGAAGCGCATCAATCAGACGCTGCTGCTCTGCCACACGCTTTTCATATTCCTCTTCCGGATAAATGTTCGGATTATAATAAAAAACAGTGATCCGAAAATAATTCGATAAATATTCCAGACAATAGGAGCTGCATGGCGCACAACAGCTATGCAGCAATAAAGATGGAACTTCGCCGTTCTTTACGTGTTCAGCAATCGTCGCTTCCAATTGTTTTTGATAATTCACGCGATTCATATATTACCTTTCAAGTAAACGTTCTACCCGTTTTTCCCATGTATGACTTCGTAAATACTCCTCATACGCATTTTCTTGTATATTCTTACAAAACTCATGATTTGTCAACAGTTCTTCTGCCCTATCTTTCAGACTTTTTTCATCTGTCAGCGAATACAATAACACATTTTCTCTATCATTTAATGTTTTTTGCAGATATGGATTCTCATCTGTCAGTACTGCACAGTGATTTGCCATTCCTGCATAAATCCGGTCGTGTGCACCATGATTAAAAATTGGTGAATTGTTCAGTAAAATATGTTCTTTTGCAATTTTTTCAAAAGAAAGACCAAATTCTACCGGAGTTTCCCTCTTTATCAGATTCTCATTGCCGCTTTTGTACTTCTCCCAGCCTTCGCCTACGATTTTAACAGGAATCCGGTTCTTTACCAGACATTCAATCGACTTTCTTCTAAAATAATTCCGCACATATGCATCTACCGGATACATATAATTCATAAACAGGGCAAACTGCGCATCGTTTGTTTCCAACTCCTGCTCTTTTAACACACGCTCAAAAATTTCTTCCATTGAAGTCTCTGGTTCTGCCAGCCGATATTCCAATACTATTTTTGCCAGTGTTTTTACCGGTTCCGGTGACTGTTCAATCATTCTATATAATTTTTCTTCTGAGTCATAGGAACCCATAAACAGGATGCAGTCCGGCACAGTATTTCTTTTTATTTTTGAAATCGCTTCCGTTGCCCCTAAAGGCATTGTAATCGTCGTTTTTACTCCCGGATAATAGCGTTTTACATAGGCTTCCTGGGCTTCATCTAACAAAATAGCATGAAAGTTTTTTGCTTTTGCCGACAGACAATTATAATGAAACAATGGATGATCCAAAATGTAGTCATAAAATGGTCCCTCTATCATATCTAACACCGGTGTGCCGTCTTCTTCTGCCAGCTGCGGCATCAAAGAATTAAAATCCAAAATCAATCGATAGGTATTTCCTAAATATGGCTTTAATACCCTGTCAAAATCAGATTCTCTTGTAAACTCACAATACTCCACTTCATATCCGAGCTTTTCAAAGGCTCCTCCCATTTGTTGAGCAAAGAAAAAATGAGAATTATAACAAATTTCTCTGGATGTAAAAATTAAAATCTTTTCTGAATGCATTTTTCCCTCTCATAAAAAAGTGTCTTCGACACCTCAACTCCCTAACCCTCAATCTTGAGGGAATTA